>JAGODW010000197.1 GCA_017998025.1 Spirochaetales bacterium | reverse complement strand
CCTCGCTACCGAAGCGGCCATCCAGGATGAACTACGTACATTGAATACTACTACTCTTATTATTGTTGCGCAGAGGATAAGTTCAGTGGTGTTCGCAGATACCATTTTGGTCCTGGATAAAGGTACGGTGGTAGGGTTGGGTTCCCATGCAGAATTGATCCGGCAGAACCGCATCTATAAGGACATTTACCGCTCACAGTTAATGGAGGAGCCGGAAGATGCGTGAACATGGACTGGGAACGGTATTTCGTCCAGGACGTGCACCGGGAGGCCCGGTATACACGGGGATGAAGGAAAAACCGAAATATATGAGAAAAACACTCGGCAGGCTGTTTCAGTTTATAAGGGGACAGCGGTTGGCGTTGCTTGGAGTGTTTTTATTCGTAATCGTGAGTTCGCTGGCAAGTCTGGGAGGGCCGTATCTGATTGGAAAAGGGGTAGATACCCTTGTAGGAGGAATCGGAAAGGTAGATTTTCTTCGTTTACGGAAGATCGTGCTTGGACTTTTGCTTATATACCTCTTAGGAAGTGTGGCTACATTCCTACAGTCCTATTTGCTGGCAAAGATTTCTCAGCAGATCGTGTCAAAAATACGGCAGACCTTGTTTCATCACATACAGACTCTCCCTGTATCATTTTTTGATCTGCATCCCTATGGGGATCTATTAAGCCGGATGACGAACGATATAGAGAATATCAATATGATCCTGAGCCAGGGGATTGTGCAGGTGTTTTCCAGCATCATTACCTTAAGCGGTGCCCTGCTTATGATGATTTTTTTGAGTCCGCTTCTTACCGCCTTTTGCCTTATCGTTATCCCCTTCGGTTTTGTCCTTACTTCTCTCATAGCGAATCGGACCCGAATTGCCTTTTCAGAGCAACAGAAAGAGCTTGGAATGCTGGATGGATTTATTGAGGAAATAATATCGGGAGAACGGGTTGTCAAGGCTTTCCATCGGGAAGAAAAGGCTAGGGAAGATTTTCACATCATGAATCAACGGCTTCGTGCACGGGGAATACAGGCGCAGATTCTATCCGGAGCCGTGCCCCCGTTGATGAATCTTATGAACAATTTTAGCTTTCTTATTACTGCTGTAGCAGGCGGGTGGTTTACTCTTAAAGGAAGACTTACTCTGGGGATCATTGCCAGTTTTCTCCAGTATTCTCGTCATTTCATGCGTCCTATCAATGAAACAGCCAACCAGGTGAACCTGCTTCAGGCAGCTCTGGCAGGAGCTGAACGAGTATTTGAGATTCTGGATGTTAGGCCGGAGAATGCGGATTCGAATACGAAAAAGATAGAGAGATCCACCTCTGCCTCTTCTCCGACGCCGGAAAAAGTTCGGTTTGATCATGTACACTTTTCCTATACACCGGGAGTTGCGGTGCTTCAGGACATTGATTTTACTGCAGTGAAAGGGCAGATGATCGCCATCGTAGGCCCTACAGGGGTGGGGAAAACTACCCTGGTAAACCTGTTAGCCCGGTTTTACGAAGTGGAGGAAGGAGCGATTTTATTCGACAGCAAAGATATAAGAACCTTTGAAAGAACAGCGATCAGGAAAGCGCTGGGAATCGTGCTTCAGGATACATATTTGTTTTCCGATACCGTACGGGAAAATATCCGGTATGGAAGGCTCGATGCTACAGATAAGGAAGTGGAAGAGGCAGCCCGGCTGGTAGAGGCAGATTCTTTTATCCGGAAACTGCCCCAGGGGTATAGTACGGTTCTGATCGATGAAGGAGGGAATATAAGCCAGGGTGAGCGGCAGCTCATTACTATTGCACGAGCTCTCCTGGCGGATCCTTCGATCCTGGTCCTGGATGAAGCCACCAGTAACGTAGATACCCGTACCGAGCTCCACATTCAACGGGCTTTAAAAAAAATCCGGAAAGGAAGGACAAGTTTTGTAATCGCTCACCGGTTATCTACTATCAAGGATGCGGATTGTATCCTTTTTATTCAGGGTGGAAAAATTGTAGAGAGAGGAACCCACACGGAGCTTCTGGCTCATCGGGGGGCCTACTACGCGCTCTACCATGCACAATTCCGGCGAGAGGCAGAATTGCGTTCTTCCCACAATCTGGTAGAATAATACACCTATGCAGACGTATTCTTGTTCTTCAGAACCTACACCGTTTACCCGATTACAGTCGATTCTCTACCGTAAACCGAATGTAAGAGTATTGATTCTGGATCTGGAGACCAATGGACTTTCTTCCCGCTCTAGCGTGCTATCGGTAACTGCAGAAAAGTTCCTGTTTGTAGGACCCAGGTCCCTAACAGCGGAAACAGGATGTTTAGAACATATAGAACAGTTAGAACGCATGGGCTGGTTTCACCGCTTCTACTATAGCCGGGAACCGGAGAATCCGGAGGCAATTCAGATCAACGGTCTGGATCGGGATACAATCCAGGAGGAACGGGAAGGGAAGGTGTGGCCGGAGTTCTTTGATGAAGATTATGAGTTCCGGGAGTTCTGTGAGGGAATAGACCTGGTAGTAGGACACAACGTTACATTTGACCTACAGTTCTGTCCGTTTCTTTCAGGAAAAGACTGGTTCTGTACGATGCGGGCTCACACGGTTAAAAAATTCCCCAGCCTCAGAAGGCTTGCAGAGCGGTATAGCATTCCTATCGAAGAGGGACGCCTCCATCAGGGAGAGTACGATGTTGCGTTAACGAAGGAGATTTTTAATCGAATACTGCAGGACCTGGATGTGTATGTTTCTCTTGAGAAAAAAGGGTATCCTGCTAAAGGGATAAAACAGGAACGGAGGCAGGAAATTTTAAGCCGTTTGGGATTTTAACCAGGATATTATGGATGCATGGCCTGATGATGTTATGCTGCAGGTCTAAGGCAGAGCAAAGAATGTGCCCCGGGCTTTTGCCACCAGGGTATCTCCCCTTCGGATCTCTGCCTCGCCAACCAGGGTGTTTTTCCCTGAACGAAGAATCTTCCCTTCCGCTTCCAGGAAATCTCCTGCCTGGCTAGTTTCCAGGTAGGAGATGTTTAGTTCCAGGGTTACTACCTTGCGACCCAATGCACGGATGGCCATTCCGATTGCCGCATCGCAGAGGGCGGTAAGCACACCCCCATGAGTAATTCCCCAGTAGTTCATGTGCTTCTTTTCCAGAGAAAGGCAAAGAATGGTACGTTGATCCGAAAGCTCTTTTATCTGAATTCCCAGGAGAGTATGGAAGGGTGAATTGCGGTTTACTTCAACAAGGACGTCCATTGGATCGGTATTGTCGCGAGATGGATCAGAAGCCCCGTTTGGCTTTTCAATGTTCATTTCGGGTATGCCAGAATCTTTTCCAGACCTTTCCACTTTTCTATGTCCTTGGGGAGGGCTTCCAGCCGTTCGATATTTTTGTAATCTTTGTGCTGGAAGGTGTAGGTGAAATTTGTATGCACATCGTACATGTTTTCTTCCAGAGCATGGGTGTCTTCCGTCATTACCAGTTCTTCATCGGTGGGGATTACAAAGATCTTTACTTTTGAATCGTCCGCGGAAATACACGTTTCCGCGTTCCGGGTCATGGAAACCCGGTTTTTCTCTGGATCCAGTTTGATCCCCATGCATTCCAGCCCTTCGGTTGCAATTCGGCGGGTTACCGGTCCCCGTTCTCCGACTCCTGCGGTAAATACGAGGGCATCGATCCCACCCAACGCTGCTGTATAGGAACCAATGTACTTCCGCAGTCGGTAACCTTCAATTAACTGAGCGAGTTTGGCCCGCTCATTCCCTTGTTCTGCAGCAATTTCTATATCCCGCCGGTCTACCCATTTCTCCGTGATCCCTAATACACCGCTTTTTTTATTCAAAATAGATTCAACTTCATCTGGTTTCATTCCTGTCTGACGCATAATGTAGAAGGAAATAGCCGGGTCATGGTCCCCGCTCCGGGTTCCCATTACCAATCCTTCCAGGGGAGTTAATCCCATAGAGGTGTCGAAGGAGAGTCCGTTTTTTACCGCATTGATGCTGGAACCATTTCCGATATGGGCTATTACCAGGTTTACTTTAAAGGGATCTTTTCCCAGCAGTACTGCAGCCCGTTTTGCTGTATAGAGGAAAGAAGTCCCGTGGAACCCGTATCTTCGTACCCCGTACCGGGTATACCATTCGTAGGGCAATGCATACAAATAAGAAGATAGGGGCATGGTTTGATGCCAGGCTGTATCCATAATGGCACAATGAGGAACATTCGGGAGTACGGACTGGGCGGCACGAATACCTGTAATGTTTGCAGGGTTATGAAGCGGTGCTAGATTCTGGAGCTCTTCAAAGGTATGGAGAACCTCGGGGG
>JAGODW010000196.1 GCA_017998025.1 Spirochaetales bacterium | reverse complement strand
ATTTCTGAAGGAAGGGATGAAGAACCTGGCTTCTGAGCTATATTCTTTTGCAACCGGCCTCTCTCTTCCCTCCTCTGGAGGGGGTCCGACAACTCCCCCTTCAAAAGAGGCTTCCAGAATTCTCGACACAGCCGTTACAGGGAGCGGAACGTATGAAACGGTTACAGACCAGGAAACCCTTTCCGATTTGTTCCAGAGAGCGCGCCATGCCGGGTACGTGGCTTTTGATACAGAAACGACGGATCTGGATCCTTTCCAGGCAAAACTGGCGGGATTCTCCCTCTGTCTTGAGCCCGGTCATGCCTACTATGTCCCGATACGGGCTCCTTCCGGCAAAGGATTAGGGGAGCAGGAAACGCTTCCCAAACTGCAGGCATTTCTGGAGGATCCAGCTATTCGAATCATCGGACAGAACTTGAAGTTCGACTATAAAATACTCAGGGTGTTAGGGGTGAATATTCCTTCCTTCTACTTCGACACCATGATCGCTGCCTGGCTCCTCGACAGCGGTGAAGGAGCCTACAATATGGATCGCCTGGCGGAAGTATACCTCGGATACCAGAGCCTGCCGTACTCCCAGGTTGTTCCGAAAGGGAGCACCTTTGAACAGGTTCCCGTTGAGCTGGCCACCCGGTATAGTGGAGAAGATGCAGATATTACCTTTCGCCTGTACAGGGTCTTTGATCCTCTTCTGAAACAGCAAGGACTGGGAAACCTTTTCCATACGCTGGAAATGCCCCTCGTGCAGATCCTGGGAGATATGGAGCTGGAAGGGATCCGAGTAGATGTTTCGGTACTTACTGCCTATGGAAAGGAACTGGAGAAAGAAATCGACAGCGTCCAGCGCATGATCTACCAGTTATGCGGAAAAGAGTTCAACATCAACTCAACCAAGCAGCTTCAGGAAGTCCTCTTTACCGAGAGAAAACTCCAGCCCACCCGTAAAACACAGAAGAAAACAGGCTATTCTACCGATACGGCTGTGCTGGAAGAACTCTCCCGGGAGGATCCGGTACCCGAGTTGGTGCTCCGATACCGGATGCTGCAAAAACTGAAATCTACCTATGTGGATGCCCTGCCTCAGATGGTACATCCTAAAACTGGCCGGATTCATACCAGTTTCAACCAGACAGGTACTGCTACCGGAAGACTTTCCAGTAAGGATCCGAATCTCCAGAACATTCCCATACGGGATGAAGAAGGACGGCGTATCCGGTCCGCCTTTATTCCCAGGGACGGATGGAAATTCCTCAGTGCGGATTATTCTCAGATTGAACTGGTAATTCTGGCCCATCTTTCCGGGGATCCGGGTCTTTGTGAAGCTTTTCAGACTGGAGCAGATATACACCGTAGAACCGGGGCACTGATATTTGGAGTTCCGGAGGATCAGGTTACCCCGGAACAACGGCGGGTAGCAAAAACGATCAATTTTGGGGTAATGTACGGTATGTCTGCGTTCAGGCTTTCCCGGGAGCTCGGCATTCCCCGTAAGGATGCAGATCGGTTCCTGGAGCATTATTTCCAGCAGTATCCCCGGATTCAGTCTTTTATCCAGGAAACGATCCGGCAGGCAGAGAAATCGGGCAAAGTTACTACCCTGCTCGGTAGAGAACGACCGGTTCCTGCAATCAACAGCCGCAATAAAACGGAAAAAACCGCTGCCGAGAGGATAGCGGTAAATACCCCTATTCAAGGGAGCGCGGCCGATATTGTAAAACTCGCTATGATTCGCATCGTGAAGCGGTTAACAGAAAGCAAATTCTCCTCAAAGTTGATACTCCAGGTTCATGATGAGCTGATCTTTGAGGCGCCTATAAAAGAACTGGACACGCTGCAAGATCTGGTAAAGAAAGAAATGGAATCGGTATATCCTCTAAAAGTTCCCCTGCGGGTAAGCATAGAAACCGGAAATAGTTGGGGAGACCTCCATTGAAGCTAATCGTTGGTTTGACCGGGTTGTACTGCGCAGGGAAAAATGAGGCAGCAGCAGTTTTTGAGGAGGCTGGATTTTTCGTTATCGATGTTGATCAGGTAGGACATGAAATCCTCGAAGTTCAAAAGGAAGAAGTTGTACGACAGTTTGGGGATAGGATTCTTACCCCGGAAGGACGGGTGGATCGAAAACGGTTGGGACAGATTGTGTTCCGAAATCCGGATCAACTCCGGTTACTGGAATCTATCCTGCATCCCCTTATGGTAAAACAGGTTGAGGAAATCGTAGCCCGGGAACAAAGGCATACCGTAATAAATGCCGCCCTATTGTTCAAAATGGGGTTAGACAGTCTCTGTAACCGCATCGTAATTATCAAAGCCCCGTTTTTGGAACGGATCAATCGAAGCATGGATCGGGACGGACTGAATGTGTTTTCTGCCCTGGCCAGAATTCTTTCCCAGCGAAAACTGATCCCTCAATCTTCCCTTTCCCGTGCCGATACTGTAATTGTGAAGAATCGTGGAACCCGGGGAGAACTCCGGGAAACACTGCAAACATTGATCCGCCAATGGACAAAATGAATGGGGTTCGTATGGAACAGAATAAAACGCTTTTAATCATTATTTCCGTGGCTTTATTCCTTGCAGCTTTGCTGGGAGTCGGCCTCTGGTTATTCTATCCACGAGGAAAAGTCCCCGAAGCAGGACCCGTTGCCTCTACAAGCACAACGCCGAGTTTTGATCCGATAGAATGGGTAAGAACCCAGGAAGATTTCCCGGAATTACAGCCCAAAACCGAAGAGCCAAAAGAGGATGTAATTATTCTCTATGGAGAAAAGGATGCGAAAAAGCCGGAAACTATCCCTACCCCGCCACCGGTTCTCCCTCGTGCAGAAGAGACTGTTCAACAGGAGACGCAGAAACCTGCAGTCCGCCCAGCTCCAGCTCCTACTCCCGCCCCTACTCCAGCTCCAACCCCTACTCGTGCTGCCCCTCCTGTCCCCTCAAAACCAAGAACGGTTACGGTAACCGAATACTCGATCCAGGTAGGCTCCTTTTCCAGTTTAGATAAAGCCGAAGAAGCAGGGCAACTATTGAAAGAAAAAGGACTTGCAGGGCAGATTGTTGTTCGAGATGTAGAAGGAACCCGCTTTTACCGGCTCCGGATTGGACCGTATGAGAACAAAGCAGAAGCCGAAAAATTTCTTACCTGGGTAAAAGAGATTAAAGGGTTTGAAGAAAGCATGATCTTCGAAAGGAGAGGAACTCGAACCGTAGCCAACTAGAGTGCTTCCCGTTTTGATGTAAGCACGTACTCCATCGGCTTATTGTACACATGGCTATACGGGGGAACGGATTCGGTTAGCCATACGTTTCCCCCGAGTACAGAACCCCTTCCAATTACCGTATCGCCTCCCAGGATCGTAGCTCCCGCATAGATCGTAACATCGTCTTCAATCGTTGGATGCCGTTTCTTGTCCGTAAGATCCTTCCGGACACTGAGGGCTCCCAAAGTTACCCCCTGATAAATCTTTACATTATTCCCGATGATCGTAGTCTCCCCAATAACCACTCCCGTTCCGTGATCGATAAAAAAAGAATCTCCTATTAGGGCTCCCGGGTGAATATCTATCCCTGTTTTTCCGTGAATGTACTCGCTCATCATACGGGGAAGGATAGGAATGCTTCGGATCCAGATTTCATGGGCAAACCGGTAGATGCTTATAGCCTCCAATCCCGGATACGCGAGAATCACTTCTTCGTTAGATCTTGCTGCAGGATCCCCCTGATAGGCAGCCTCGACATCCTTCTGTATCTTTCGGCGAAGTTCGGGTACCTTTTCCAGTAACTCGACAGTGATCTGTTCCGCATCTTTTCTGCATTCCGGATCCCGTGCGGACCCCCTAAAACACACGCACTGCTGATCATTCCTCTTCCGTACCGCATAGCAGATACATTTGCTGATTTCCGAGATTAGACTTCTTGCCAATCGATTGAGCGTTTCGGTAATGATGTAGGGAACTTCGCTTTGATAAATCGGATCTGCCGATTTGTACCCGGGAAAAATCAGGGACTCATAGTCTAGAAGGATCGATTCCATCCCCAGGCGGGAAGGCAAGTTGGAACCATCCAGGTGGTTTATCCCCCCTATCTCATCGTACGACTTCAGGATCTCCTGTCCAATACTTTTAAGGGTTTCGATCATGGGTTCAGTATGAATCGTACCCTTAAAGCAGGTCAAGCGGTAGACCTTTTTAAAAAATCTATATTTACAGGGACGGTTTTCCCGGTTATTTTCCTACCGCTTCTCTAAACCTCCGATCTACTTCTGCCCAATCGATTACATTGTAAAAAGCCCCCAGGTAGTCAGCCCTTCGATTCTGGTACAGGAGGTAATACGCATGCTCCCATAC
>JAGODW010000195.1 GCA_017998025.1 Spirochaetales bacterium | reverse complement strand
ATTCCTCCAGCGATCTCACCGGCGCGGGTATTTGAATTTAACGCTGCCAGAAGCTTTACTATCTTTTTCCACATAGGGAGAAACTCCTTTTCTACAAGTATAGTATAGCGCTAAAAAAGTAGTATATGGTTGCACATTTAATAAATCTATCCCATAATAGGGATTCATGGAACTCCAGACAGCTATTTTCGGACGGAGAAGCATTCGAAAGTTTACTTCGCAATCCATTTCAGCGAAGCAAATTGATACGATTCTGTCAGCCGGCTTTGCAGCACCCTCGGCCAGCAACAAACAGCCCTGGCATTTTATTGTGGTAACTGACAGAACTCTCTTAAATGAGGTGCCTACCTACCATCCCTATGCTTCTATGCTGAAGGAAGCCCCCGTGGGAATCGTCTGCTGTGGAGACACAAAGGCAGAGAACCGGATAGGGTACATTGCACAGGACGTAGCTGCAGCAATTGAGAATATGCTCCTTACCATCCATGATTTAGGCCTGGGAGGAGTTTGGCTTGGAATATATCCACGGGAAGAACGGGTAGAAGGAGTTCGACGGACGTTTAAAATACCTGAGGATGTGATTCCTATAGGAATCATAGCAATGGGGTATCCGGCAGAAGAAAAACCCCCTCATACCCCCCTGCTGATGGAAGGGCGCGTCCATACAGACACGTGGTGAATCCATACCGAGCGGTTGAGAAGTAAAAGGCGGCATGAGATTACTTTCCTTGTATCCTGGTTACCGGATTTTTTGGCGGTTCGCCCCGAAGAATCCGTGCTACCTCCTCGGCCGCATTGCGTTGGAGCTCGATGAGGGATTCTTCGGAATACCAGGCTATATGAGGCTGTAGGATCGTATTAGGGGCTGTTAGAATCGGATGATCCGGGGGGAGGGGTTCTGTTTCAAATACATCCAGAGCCGCGCCAGCGATCCTTCCCGTTTGAAGAGCTTCTGCCAGGGCTTTCGTATCTACTATGGCTCCACGGCAGGTATTGATTACAATAGCGCTAGGCTTCATTTGATCTATTACTCCGGCGTTAATAAGCCCCCGGGTTTCCGAATTTAAAGGAAGATGGAGAGTCAGAACATCGGCGGTGGATAACAGGATAGGAAAGTCGGTAAGTTTAATTCCAGAGGCGTCGGCAGTCTTTTCATCGATATAGGGGTCGTATCCTAGAACGGTGTATCCAAACCCCCGGGCCCGGGCTGCGACTTCCCGGCCGATCCTTCCGAGTCCTACGATCCCCAGCACCTGGTTTGCCAGACGATGAATCGGATGGCTAATTTTTACTCCCCGCCAGTTTCCTGCCCGAAGGTCCTTATCGAGGAGGAGCACCTTTCGGGACAAGGACAATATGAGTGCGAGGGTATGATCAGTCACTTCAGTAATGCAGTAATCTGGCACATTTGCGACCCAGATTCCCCGTTCCTCTGCTGCTTTCAGGTCGATCGTATCAATCCCGATTCCGTACCGGACCACACACCGAAGCCCGGGCAGAGCATCCAGCACACGAGCTGTTATGGGGGCAAAGCCTATGATCAGGGCATCCGCGCCCTGGCAGGCAGTGATTACATCTTCCTCAGTTTTCATGGGAGCACCGTTCAAGTCAACTACCTCAGCCAACCCCTGAAGCGCCTTTTTTTCCGGTTCTATGGAAATAAACGTATGATCGGTAATTACAACTCTGAACATTCTCTATCACCTTTTAGCAAAATACATATCCTGTACGATCTTATTTCCTTTGATCTCCTCCACCGTTCCTTCGAGAACTACAGTCCCCTGAGAGAGAATATAGATCCGGCTACTTAAAGGAAGGGAAAGTTTTGCATTTTGTTCTACGATTAGAAGAGTAAGTCCTGATGATTCAACGATCTGTTTCAAGGTTTTAAAGATACGCTGGACGATTACAGGGGCAAGCCCCATAGAAGGTTCATCAATAAGGACAAGTTTGCATTCTGAGACAATAGCCCGCCCAATGGCGAGCATCTGCTGTTCACCGCCGCTGAGGGAACCCGCCTGTTGATTTTTTCGCCCGGAAAGTTCGGTAAATAATTCGTATACTTCCTCAATGCGTTTCTTCCGTTGGACTACCGGGATTCGTACTCCTGCTACCTCCAGGTTCTCCTGTACACTCATAGCGGGGAACACCTGTCGCCCCTCAGGAACATGGGAAATTCCTGCTTCGACGATCCTGTAGGGAGGAAGACCAATGATGTTCTTCCTCCCAAAAAGGATTTTTGAACCCGGTTCTGGTTTCACCAGCCCTGAGATAGCCCGGAGCAGAGTGGTTTTCCCGGCTCCATTGGGTCCCAGAACGGAAACAACTTCTCCTGCCTTTAGAAACAGACTGATAGATCGGAGGGCGAATATACCGTTATAGGTCACGGATAAGTTTTCAACTTCTAACAAGTTTTCTCCTATTTCGCTCATTCTTCGTCTCCCAGATAGGCTGCTATAACTGCTTCATCCCGTTCAATCTCATCGAAAGGCCCCTGCGCAATCACTTGCCCAAAGTTTAAAACATACACCCATTCTACCGCCTGTCGAATAAACTCCATCGTATGCTCCACCAGCAGTATCGTAATGTTCCGCTCTTTAAGAAGATTCATGATATGAAGGATTTCCTTAAACTCCTCTTTTGTCATACCTGCAGCGGGTTCGTCCAATAAAAGGAGTGAAGGTTCCAGGGCAAGCGCTCGGGCAATTTCTACAGCCCTCCGTTTACCATAGGGCAGGTTCGATGGCAATTTCTCGGCATCCTTCTCTAAACCGAAAAGTGCCAGCAATTCCATAGCTTTATCGTACTGTTCCTTCTCTTCTTGTCTTAGTTTGCGAGTATTAAAGGCTACATCAAGAATAGTTGAAGTAATAAACTTTCTCCGGGAGACGAGAATATTTTCTATGGTGTTCATCCTATCAAAGAGCTGAATCCGCTGATAGGTCCTGGCAACACCAAGGGATGCAATCCGACAGGCGGGTAAACCCGATATTTTTGTGTTGCGAAAAAATATTTCACCAGAAGTAGGAGGTATAATTCCCGATACCTGATTGATAAAGGTAGTCTTACCTGAACCATTAGGCCCGATCAATCCTACGACTTTTCCTTCTTCAATATGAATATCAATATTGAGATTGGCAGTAATCCCGCCGAATTGTTTTGTTAAAGATCGAGTTTCCAGTATGTATGACATGCTTATGCCCTTTTGTCTTGTTTTCGTACCGGTTTCAGAGTAAGTGCTGGGGGTTCTTCTTTCCATAATCGGGCAAGCCCCTTGAATAAACTGTCTCCAAGACCATTGGGAAGGAAAACCACAATCAGGATGACGATAGCCGCGTTAAAAATTAGATAATAGTTTTCAAATCCGCGAATATTCAACCGAAGTAATTCGGGAAGCCATGTGAGAGCGATGCCTCCTATGACTCCGCCGCTCAGATGTCTAAGCCCGCCCACGACGGCCATTGCGACAAAATTACTAGATTCGAAAAATACAAATGGTTCTGGTGTTAGAAACCCTGCCATATGAGCGTATAAGCTCCCTGCCAGGCCTGCTAATCCAGCGGAAAATCCGAATGCGAACCGTTTCGCACGGCGTGAATCAATACCGCAGGTTTCGGCCGCAGTTTCATCGTCATTAACCGCGAACAATTCTCGTCCCCTGAAGGAGTATTTAATCCGGTGCATAAGACCGATCGTAAGCGCAGAAAGCAGGAGAAACAAATAATAGTATCCGGTATTTGTAAAAAGTGTGTTTCCCAATCTGAAAAAGGGAATATTAAAAAACCCACCTGGTCCACCTGTGATAGGCACCAGGTTCAGGACAAGCATCCATGCGATTTGTCCGAAAGCGATCGTAACCAGGGAAAGGAAAAAGGCTTTCAATTTGAAGGAGGGGATGGAAAGAATCAATCCTAAGCCAATACTCAGCAAGACTCCCGTTAAGATGCCTACCGGTAGGGGCAAACCCAGACGCGCGGTAAGGAAGGCGGAAGTGTATGCCCCCACCGCGTAGAAACCTGCCTGGCCCAGAGAGATCTGACCTGCAAATCCGGTAAGGAAAACCAATCCTGATGCCAGGATAACGTGGATCCATGCACGATTCATTACAAAAAGTTGATAATCGTTATGTATAATCAAGGGAAGAACTAGAAGGAACAGAAAGAAAAGGGTATAAACGGTATGTTTTACTATTCTACGCATTTCTTACTCTCCCTTCATGGTCCAATTGAAGATTCCATTCGGTTTCCAGACGAGAACGATTATCAGAATGACAAACGCAATAATATCTTTGTAGGTAGAAGAGATAAACAGAGTAGAGAAATTTTCGATGAGCCCAATAGTGATTCCG
>JAGODW010000194.1 GCA_017998025.1 Spirochaetales bacterium | reverse complement strand
TGTTCCATACAATTGACTCTGGGATGCAAATTCGCCAGCATTTGCCATTTGAAGAGAGAGGTACCGAAAGATAGACATCGTTCCCAGCGTTACGATGAAAGGAACAATTTTCCCCTTTGTTATCAGTATTCCATTGAGGGCACCGCAGAGAAAACCCAAAACGACCATTGCTCCCATACCGCCGCAGATGGCCAGGAGCTCGTTCCCTGCGGTGATCTTGAGGATATAATTCATAAAGAGCACCCCGCAAGAAGCTACAAAAGCTCCAACGGCACCCACGGAAAGGTCTATTCCCCCGGAGATAATTACAAAGGTCATGCCCAGAGCAATTATGCCGGTATAGGAGGATTGCCTCATCACATTGATAAGATTCTCAGGCCGGATAAAATAGGGCCATCCTATAATAGAGGCTACGATAAAGAGGCCGATTAAAGCCAGGAGGGATCCGTACTTTTCAAAATCTATCTTTTTTAAGCTGGGTGCTTGCATCATGATGCTGCCTCCTCATGGATTCCTGTTGCATAAAACATTATCTCTTCTTCAGTAAGGGCTGTATCCTCCAGTATAGTAGCCACTCTACCCTCTCGCATTACAACGACCCGGTTGCACATTCCAATGATCTCTTCCAGTTCAGAAGAAATAAAGATGCATGAGATACCTGTTTTAACCAGATCGTTAATAAACCGATAGATTTCATGCTTTGCAGAAACATCCACTCCTCTTGTAGGCTCATCCACAATAA
Organism: Spirochaetales bacterium; assembly: GCA_017998025.1. Taxonomy (GTDB): domain Bacteria; phylum Spirochaetota; class Spirochaetia; order DTKZ01; family DTKZ01; genus DTKZ01. The sequence goes on along the minus strand of JAGODW010000194.1, from coordinate 3,666 downwards.
GGATCGATGGGGCTGTATCCAATGACTTGGCAAGAGATACCTTTTGCTGATTGCCCCCCGAAAGTTTCTCCAGACGAATATCGAGAGAATCGGTTTTTATATGAAAGTAGTCCACATAGCCCTGAACTTTTTGACGTTCCTTTTTTCTATCGATAATATCTACTGCAGAGCGACAATAGGTTTTCAGCGAAGCAAGGGTAATATTATGGGTCACGGTAAAACTTGTTATAATTCCTGTCCCCTGACGATCCTCCGAAAGATAAGAAATTCCCGCAGCAACTGCATCAGACGGATCGTTAAGTTCCATCTGTTTGCCGTTTTTAAAAAAATCTCCTTTACTTTTCCTTCTAATGCCCAAAATAATCTCTGCCAGCTCTGTCCTTCCTGCACCGACCAGGCCTGCAAAGCCCAGTATTTCCCCTCGTCTGAGCTGAAAGGAAATATCTGAAAGAATCCCGGGAACAGTAATTTCCTTAGCCTCGAAAATCACCTCATCCGAAGGTACATTTTTAGCAGGGAATATCGATTCCAGCTCGCGGCCTACCATCTTTTGTGCCATTTCTACCGTTGAGATATCGGCGGTTGGCCCCTCATGGACCAATTCTCCATCCCGTAGAATTACGACCCGATCGCAGAGGGTCTTCACTTCTTTAAGTTTATGTGAGATATAGAGAATCGTCATACCTTCAGAACGAAGCTGTCGAATAAGCTTAAACAATATCCCGATTTCGTGCTTGGTAAGCATCGTTGTGGGCTCATCCATGATCAAAATGCGGGATTCGAAAGCCAATGCCTTACAGATTTCAACCATCTGCTTTTGAGCCGCAGAGAGGCCGTCGATCCGCGCCTCTGGATCGATAATTACATCCAGCTGTGACAGCAATTCTGCCGTGCGGCTCTTCATGGCCTCTTTATTTAGCAGCCGGCTTTTTGTAAGGAGTTCGGCTCCAAGAAAGATGTTGTTATAGACCGGCAGATCATTCACCAGGTTGAATTCCTGTGGTACAAGCGCTATCTTAAGCCGGCGGGCATCAATCGGGGTGCGTATCGTAACCGGAACATCATCTATGTAAATTCTCCCCGATGTTTGCTGATAGATGCCGCTTAAGATCTTCATCAATGTGCTCTTGCCTGCCCCATTCTCACCGATGATCCCCAGGATCTCCCCCTGATACACAGGAAGATTGATATTCTTCAGGACAGGACCGCTTCCAAAATCCTTGTAGATTCCTTCCGTGCGCAGGATAATCTTTGCCATAAGAACTCTCACTTCTTCATTGCTGCATCAAAGGCCAATTTGGAAGGCTGAAAGTCGAGGGATCGTACATAGGCCAGAGACTCACGGGCACCCCATTCTCGATCCATCCCTGCATCTTCCCATTCTACGGATAACGGCATTGTGTACCCTATCGCATTAAGTTCTCGAATAATTGCATCAAAACCCACATCCCCGTGTCCGAGGGATACGAAATTCCAGGCACGCCGCAAGTCGCCGAACGGGAGATGGGATCCCAATATTCCGGCCCGGCCGTCCATTTTGATGGATACATCTTTCATATGAACATGGTATATGCGATCGGGAAAGTCCCTGATGAATAATTCCGGCTTGATCCCCTGCCAGAGCAAGTGGGATGGATCGAAGTTGAATCCAAGCGTCTTTCGAAAACCAAATGCTTCAAGAAGCCGCTTTGCTGTATAGTAATCGAACGCTATTTCCGTAGGATGCACCTCAAGGGCAAACTTCACGCCGCACTCATCAAAGACATCAAGAATGGGACTCCACCGGCGCACAATTTCATCAAAGGCATCCTCTATCATCGTTTCTGTTGTCTGGGGGAATGAATACCAGTATCGCCAGATAGGGGAACCCATGAACCCTGTAACCACAGGACATCCCATATTTTTAGCAGCCTGAGCGATGAACTGCATTTCTTCTATCGCCCATGCAACAATCGCTTCTGGTTTCCCCTTTACGACATCTGGAGCAAAATTGTCCAGCCTTGGATCCCAGGGGTCTCCGACACATTGCCCTGCCAGGTGTCCTTCAAGGGCCCAGCATCCCAGCTTATTTTTTTCTAGAATCTGTTTACGCTGTTCTACGTAAGCCGGCTGTTTAGCTGCAGCCCGGGGGTCCATATGATCTCCCCAGCAGGCTATTTCCACCCCATCAAAGCCCATTGCACTTACCTTTTCACAGAATACCTCAAAAGGCAGATCTGCCCATTGACCGGAAACTAAAGTTACAGGACGAGACATGTCGTTCTCCTCTCACGCATCCATCGATTGTGTATTCATTATACTAGAACTTAATCGATTTTGCATAAAAAAACAGCTTAGAGGCGGTGGAAAATATTCTTTTTCTCTCTGAAGAACAACGAACTATGAAACTCACAGGGTACGGTCGGATCGTCTCCAGGGCATCACCCAGTGTTCCACCTGTTTCAGGGCTGCGGTTAAGAGTACTCCCAGCACCATCACCACTACGAGTCCTGCATACATCTTATCCGGTGAAAGGATCTCCCAGTAGTAAAAGGTAAGGAATCCAACTCCCGTTTTAGCCCGGACAAACTCTACAGCAATAATTACGATCAGGGCTGTTCCCAGGGCAAGCCGTAATCCGGCAAAAACAACCGGGAGTGCACCGGGGAGTATCACGTGCCGGAAGAGGTTTAACCCCCGGGCTCCATAGTTCCGTCCCGCCTCCAGGTACACCGGTTCAATGTCCCGCACTCCTACCATTGTGTTTATGGCCACGAGGAAGAACACAGAAATAGCTACTACCGCGATCTTGGGCCCTTCACCAAATGGATCGGGAAATACCAACATCATGATGGGGAAAATGGCAATTTTAGGCAGTACATAGAAAGCAGAGAGCGTTGCATCGATCATAGTTCGGATCGTTCGACTTACCCCCATCACGACTCCCAGCAATATTCCCGGTAAGGCTCCGAGAAAAAATCCCACAAACACCCGCATCAGGGTTGCATAGAGGTGGCTTTCTGCCAGAAGGTCTTTCAGGCTCTCCGGTCGCTTTCCCCTCAGGGCTTCAGGGATCAGCCAGGGACGCCCTAGAAGGCTCGTCTTGGTAAAATCATCGAAGCGAGTTAATAGTTCCCAGAGCGATTGAATGATCCGGGTAGGCGGAGGGAACCAATCTGGATTCAATATTTCATTCCCTACAATCAATTCCCAGGCGATAAGAAGGAGAAGGGGAAACAGAACCGAAAGAGACTGTTCGTACAGCCGGATGTACCCGGGAGAAACTGTTTTCCCTACTAACTCTGCTATCCCGACGACCAGAATAAAATCTACAAGCAGAGCAAGCCACCAGAACGATTGCCATCCGTGGAAAACGGTAAGCCCTCCGTTCCAGAGAACTGCCAGGATACCCAATCCAAAGAGCATCTTTCCATTTCCTGCTCTGGAGCGGGAAGATTGAGTAAGGAAGATCGAGCTCATTTTCCTTCCTCCGCAGATTCCATTGCCGCAATCACCTCATCCCGAAGGGCAACCCAGATAGCGTACGACAACTCTCCAAACTCCGCTGTGGCAGTATCATGGAGGTCCCGGGGACGTTTAATGGGTATTTCGAATACCGCTTTTCGGGTGCCCGGATGTGCCGTCATTAACACCACCCTGTCTCCCAGCAGGACAGCTTCCTCAATG
>JAGODW010000193.1 GCA_017998025.1 Spirochaetales bacterium | reverse complement strand
GCATAAAGCTCTTTTTATATTGAGAAAGAAGCCGCTCTGCTTCTTTAATAGCGCCGCTCATTCCCCGGGAACCCTCTGTCAGAACAATCTCGGCTCCAAAGGCTTTTAACAGTTTTCTTCGTTCGATACTCATTGTTTCCGGCATCGTAAGGATCAGCTTGTATCCTTTTACCGCTGCAGTCATGGCCAGGCCGATCCCTGTATTTCCACTGGTAGGTTCTATCAGAACTGTTTCCCTATCGATCAGCCCCTGTTCTTCCGCCTCCTCTAACATGGCGAGAGCTGCCCGGTCTTTAACACTGGAAGACGGATTAAAAGATTCCAGTTTTACTACCAGTTTTCCGGGAAGGCCTTTCCCTATCCGATTCAGATAAACCAACGGCGTATTGCCAATGAGTTCGGTAACAGCACGAGCAATCTTCATACACAGGTCTCCTTAAAAATTCTCCAGCAATGGATTAATCGCTTTTACTTCGGGCGAGAACGGGGGTATCAGGAATTGACATTTTGGGGCCAGTCAGATTTGGATACATTTCTGCAAGATTCTGGACTGAAATGAATAGTTTCCTATCTTCGCCTCTTTGTCCATTAAGGAGTTCGTAGGATTTTTTAAATCTCTGGGGCATATTCAAGCGTGTCATAAATCAACATAATAGTATCAATGGTACACGATGTCAAAGTTGGAGGGTGGACGAAAAAGGATAGACAAAGTCCAGCTAATTTTCATATTCTACCGTTAATGAGTAATGAGCTGAAAGAATGAAAAACAGGAATTTCCTTCAGTATCCGTACCTTCTGTGGGCGATTCTCTTTATCCTGATTCCTTTATTTCTCGTACTCTGGTATAGCTTCACCGTTCCTTCGGCCGATGGTGGAACGGTTTTTTCATTTAGAAATTATCGCCGGTTCCTTGAACCGATCTATATGCAGGTTCTGTATCGGTCTGTGGTACTGGCCGTGGAATCTACCCTGATATGTCTTGTATTGGGATATCCGGCAGCTCTCATCATATCCCGGATTGGAAGGAAATGGAAAAATACGGTTCTTCTTCTGGTCGTACTCCCCATGTGGATCAATTTTCTCCTTCGTACCTATGCATGGATGGTGCTCCTCGGTCGTCAGGGGATCATAAACAAGATTCTCGGGTTGTTCGGACTCCCTGAACAAAGACTCCTCTATTCCCGCTGGGCTGTACTGATCGGGATGGTCTACAACTTTCTTCCTTTTATGATCCTTCCTCTCTTCAGCTCTCTCTCAAAGATCAGCCGGGAACAGATTGAAGCGGCCCAGGATCTAGGAGCCGGAAGGTTTGATGTATTTCGCAGGGTGATCCTCCCTTTAAGCGTTCCCGGAATTCTCACGGGGATCACGATGGTTTTTATGCCTGCAGTCAGCACATTCGTGATATCCGCTCTTCTGGGGGGCGGGCAGGATATGCTGATCGGGAACCTGGTAGAACAGCAGTTTCTCAGCACAGGGGATTGGCATTTTGGTTCTGCACTGTCTATTGTAATGATGGTAGTGATTCTTTTGTCGATGGCAGTGCTTTCCTTAACCGATAAAGGAGAGCCCCAGGAGGAAGGAAACTTATGGTAGGTGGGAAAAAACAGAATAATGTTTCCCGCCTGTACCTTCTGGCAGTATTTTTCTTTCTGTATGCACCTATTGGCGTCTTGATCGTTTTCTCCTTCAACAAGCTTCGTTCCACTTCCGCCTGGGGGGGATTCTCTTTCCGGTGGTATTTCGAGATGTTTCGAGATCGGCAGATCCTAAAAGCCCTCTACTACACACTCACCATCGCGCTTCTTTCTTCCCTCATATCAGCAGTTGCCGGGACTCTATCAGCGGTAGGGATACATCGCATGCGGCCGGCAGTACGGAGAATCGTTCTGGAAGTAAACAACATCCCGGTGCTGAATCCAGACATTGTTACGGGTGTCTCCTTGATGGCCCTTTTTACCGCTTTACGGATTCATCTGGGATTTATTACCGTGCTTCTCTCTCACATTACCTTCAGTATCCCCTACGTGGTTCTCTGTATCCTTCCCAAGCTTCGGGAGATCCCCCGGGAAGTAACCGAAGCTGCGATGGACCTGGGAGCTACTCCCGTCTATACATTTTTTCATGTGATCATCCCTGAAATTTCTTCAGGGATCTTAACAGGGTTCCTCATTGCCTTTACTCTAAGCGTGGATGATTTTGTAATAAGTTTCTTTACTACAGGGAGCGGGGTAAATAACCTTTCTATTGTTGTGTATTCTATGGCCCGACGGGGAATCAATCCCAAGATCAATGCAGTTTCAACCCTGCTCTTCTTGACGGTATTTATCTTATTAATCATCATCAACCATCGGGATTCCACCATTAAAAAGCTGGAGGTGTAAGGATGAAGCGTAGAATCTTTCTTTTAGTATCGGGACTGTTAGTATTAGGACTGTTTTCTCTTCTGGGAATGGGGTGTTCCAGTCAGAAAGTGATACTTAACGTCTACAATTGGGGAGATTACATTGACGAAACCGTACTGGGGGAATTTGAGAAGGAAACGGGCGTCAAAATAAATTATGAGACATTCGCTACAAACGAGGATATGTACATAAAGGTAAAACAAGGAGGCACCCCTTACGATGTAATTGTGCCTTCCGACTACATGATAGCCCGGATGATTAAAGAAGGGCTGCTCGAAAAGATCGATATTAAGAAACTGAAAAACAATGAAGCTCTGGACAAACGGTTTCTGGGGCTGAATTTTGATCCAACCAACGAGTATTCGGTACCGTACATGTGGGGCACGTTTGGAATCCTGTATAATGAAAAAAAAGTCTCGGATCCGGTGGAGAGTTGGGATATCCTCTGGAATCCCAGGTATACGAAACAAATTTTAATGATGGATTCAGTACGGGACTGTTTAGCGGTAGCCTTTCTTCGGTTAGGATTTTCTATTAATTCGACACAACCAGATGAGCTGCAAAAAGCAAAAGAATTGCTCCTTGCCCAGAAACCTCTGGTACTGGCGTACGTGGGGGATAACGGCAAGGACATGATGGTGGCCGGAGAGGCAGCTCTCTCCATGAGCTGGTCCGGAGATGCGGTGATGGTGCGGGAACAGAATCCGGATCTGAAATATGTAATCCCGAAAGAAGGAACAAACCTATGGGTCGATTCCATGGTAATCCCTAAAAATGCAGTGCATAAAGAGGAAGCCCTTCAATTGATCGATTTTATGAACCGTCCAGAAATCGCTAAGCGTAATGTATTGTTTATCGGGTATGCTACTCCAAACCGGAAAGCGTTTGAACTCCTTCCCAAGGAAGTACAGGAAGATACGGTTGCGTATCCCCCCGATGAAGTACTCCATCGATGCCAGATATTCATTGATGTGGGGCCTTTTATGGAGGAGTACAACAAGGCCTGGACGGAAATTAAGAGCCGATAAAAATTACATTCCATATGCTATAAGTCAGAATAGCATTTTATTGATTCCCTGCGGCTAAGTTACATCGCAGATTTGCGCCCCCGTTATTTTCTGGAGCTGTTGAAATGTGATCGGCACACCGGTAGAGTCTGTTCCGGCAGCCGGATAGATGGTTTCATACACCGAAAGACTAACATCCAGGTAGAGTTCTACACTCCCATCTAACCCAAAGGGGCACACACCGCCGGGGGGGAAGCCGGTTACATTCAGAGTTTCCTCGGGTCCGGCCATACTGGTTTTTACTCCGAATAAGGCTTTTAGCTTGTTGTTTTGTAACTTTTTATCTCCTGCCAGGACAACCATGCGGTATTTTCCGTCTTTGCCGGAAAGAAGGATCGACTTTGCGATTTGCCCCACCTGAACGCCGATACGGGCTGCCGCTCTCTCTGCCGTAGGAGTAGAGCCAGGCTCGAACTCCAAAACCTGTAGTCCCTGTTTTTCCAGTTGGTTTCTAACCTTTTGAGGAATCATAGAAAGTATGATAATGAAAGAGGGGATTCTGTCAATATAGTGGACAATTTCTCTGGTTCTCTATAAAATAATACATATAATTATAGTTGGTTATGATATTTTTTAAAAGTGCTTTTTTTAAAAAGTTATTGGTAGAGCTTGTATTTCTTGCGTTTCTGGGATTCGGGAGCCTGATTTTTTTAGTATATAATTCTGTTACCTATTCTTTCCAGAAGATGCAGTTGGAAATGCTTTCTGATTCGATACAGGATGTAAAATCTCCTATTTTAGCCTGGCAGGAAGAAAAAAGGCATTTTATTCAATCTGTAGCCCGAAGTATGGAAGAGGGATTGCAAATAAACCCGGTATTCCTTAAGGATCTAAGTGCCATTTCTCCGGATTTCAGAGATTTTGTTCTAGTTGACCAAAATGGACATATCCTTCAGAGCCCCCGGGAATCTGATTCCTCATTTGCTCTGAATGATAGAGATTATT
>JAGODW010000192.1 GCA_017998025.1 Spirochaetales bacterium | reverse complement strand
GTGGCCATTACCCAGGAACCGCCCAACTACTCTAGATAAAGAGGAAAAGAATGAAACTAGTGGTCGTAGGGGCTCAATGGGGAGATGAGGGGAAAGGAAAAATTGTAGATTACCTGGCAGAGAATGCCGACCTTGTTGTTCGGTTCAGCGGGGGTGCCAATGCAGGGCATACGATAGTTTCCGGAGACACGACCTACAAACTCCACCTTGTCCCTTCAGGGATTCTCTATCCGAACTGTACCGTAATCCTGGGTATCGGGATGGTGATCGATCCAGAAGCCCTTTTCCAGGAACTGGAGACAATAGAAAAGCAGGGGATTCGCTGGGAAGGTCGAGTTCTGGTAGCGGATCGAGCCCATTTAGTCCTTCCGCGCTACCGTGAGATAGATCGGGCACAAGAGAAAGAACGGAGAATTCCTATAGGCACGACAGGAAGGGGAATAGGGGTTGCCTATACATTAAAAGCCTCACGGGATGGAGTTCGAGTTGCAGATCTTTTTGACGAGAGTACATTTAGTACCTTGACAGAGGAAGACCAACAGTTTTTAAAACCGTACCGGGAAAAACTGGAACCTATGGTGACAGATATGGTACAGTTTATGGATACCCATAAAGAATCAAGGATCCTTTTTGAAGGAGCACAGGGGATCCTGCTCGATTTAGACCTGGGAACCTACCCGTTCGTTTCATCCGGAGTTTCTGCAGCGGCAGGAGCTACCCTGGGAAGCGGGATCGGCCCCCGGGCGATCCAGAGGGTTCTGGGGGTGTTCAAAGCGTATTCCACACGAGTAGGAAATGGCCCCTTTCCCACGGAATTTCATTCTGATGTTGACGGTGATCTGGGGGATAGGATCCGGGAGATAGGCCGGGAGTATGGAGTTACTACAGGAAGGCCTAGAAGGTGTGGATATTTAGACATGGTAGCTCTTCGTTACGCGTGTCAGGTAAACACGCTCGATGGTCTCGCGTTGACTCACCTGGATGTGTACGATGGGATGGACGAGATCAAAGTGTGTACTGCCTATGAGATTGAGGGGAATCCGGTAGAACATTTTCCTGCCCGAATCGATCTCTTAAACAAAGCAAAACCGATTACCCGGAGTTTTAAAGGATGGAAGCAGAGTATTGCCCATATCTCCCGGTACGAGGATCTTCCCCCTGAGGCAAAAACCTATATCCGATTCATCGAAGAGCAAACACGGACTCCGGTAGATATTGTTTCAGTGGGGTATCAGCGGACACAAACTATCATTAGAAAAAACCCATGGACGCAATTTTAATTTACGACTTCGGGGGACAGACCTGCCAGTTGATCTCCCGTCGTATCCGCGAATTCGGCGTATACAGCGAAATCGTGCCCCACGACTTTAATCCTGCCCTCTATACAGAGAATACCCTGAAAGGAATCATCCTTTCAGGATCCCCGTACTCTGTATCCGAACCCGATGCTCCGAAACCGAACGAACAGGTATTTCACAGCAGTGTTCCCATCCTGGGGATCTGCTATGGTCTCCAGGTAATGACAGTCCTACAGGGTGGAAAGGTAGAAAAACTGGAAAAACAAGAGTACGGGAGGGCTCCTCTTCATTTTGTTCAAGATTCCCCCTTGTTCCAGGACGTACCAGAAGGATTCGTATCCTGGATGAGCCATGGGGATAGCGTGATTTTACCCGCTCCCGGATTCCATGTAACGGCTACTTCTCAGGAAGGAATCCCTGCAGCTCTGGAAGATCCTCTTCGAAGATGGTATGGGATCCAGTTTCATCCTGAAGTGACTCACTGTGAGTACGGCACCCGGATTTTAGAAAATTTTGTTCTTAAGATTTGCAATGCCCGGAAAGAATGGTCGATCCATGCCTATATGGAATCAGTGCGGGAGGATATTCGTAAGCGAGTTGGCGGTTCAAAAGTTCTCCTATTAATATCCGGCGGGGTGGATTCAACTGTTACCGCCGCCATCTTGTTGAGCTATCTGGATCCAGACCAGATTCACCTCATGTACATTGATACCGGTCTCATGCGAAAAAACGAAACCGAGGAGGTTCGAGAGAACCTCCTCCGGTTAGGGGCAAAACATCTCCATATTATTGACGCTTCCGATCGTTTTTTATCGTCCTTGGCGGGGATTGAGGATCCGGAAAAGAAACGGCATATCATTGGAGACCTCTTTATTCGGGTACAGGAGGAAGAGGTGACTGCCCGGGGCATTCGAGATGCTTTCCTGGCACAGGGAACGTTATACACCGACATGATCGAATCAGGAAAAGGAGTGGGGAAGAAAGCAAAAACGATAAAATCCCATCACAATGTCCGATCCCCTCTGGTAGAAGAAAAACGGGCTAAAGGATTGGTTATAGAACCACTGGAGCGTCTCTATAAGGATGAAGTACGTACATTGGGCAAAGAGCTGGGAATCTCTGCTTCTGTTCTAAACCGGCATCCTTTTCCGGGTCCAGGACTGGGAGTTCGAATTCTGGGAGAGGTAACCCGGGAGAAATGTGAAATCCTGCGGGAAGCAGATGCAATTTATCTGGAAGAGTTAAAGAAGCGGAATCTCTATGATCAGATCTGGCAGGCTTTTGCTGTACTGCTGCCCATCCGATCCGTAGGAGTCCTGGGAGATACTCGGGATTACCGGTTTGTACTCGCTCTTCGGGCAGTTGTATCTCGAGATGGAATGACGGCGGATGTATTTGATTTTCCTCTGCAGGATTTGAAAGAGATATCCAGTCGCATAACCAACTCTGTTCCTCAGGTGGGAAGAGTTGTGTATGATGTTTCCAGTAAACCGCCTGCTACCATAGAGTGGGAATAGGTTACAAGGATAGGAAACTACCAATGCCGTTGAACGTAATCCTTCTGGGAGAACTTGTTCAGCAAGAACTAGTTAAAAAAATCTACCCCCGATTAAAAAAGATAGACATTCCCTGTACAGCCCTGGGAGTCACCTCATCGTGGTACGACCATCGAGAAAATTTAGCAGACAAATTGCGTAGTTCGTCCCACCTTATTGTACTTTACCCGGGAAAAATCACAGATTGGTTTCAATTTGTAGAGGGATTTGCCGCAGGAAGAGAACCTAAAGGAATCGTCTTTTGTACGGCATCCGATGCACCTCTGGTGGCAGAAAAAACAATACTCCCTATATTCTCTGACGTGGAAACCCTAACCACCTACCTGAACGAGGAAAAAATATGCAGAGAACGGCTGGAAAAACAGAGGGAAGCCCGGGATTTTATTGTGAATGCCGGTATTGGCCTCTCCGAAGAGAACCTGGCCCTCTGTGTACAGGAAGGAAAAATCGATTTTGTTGAGCGGTTCCTCATCCTGGGGTATAGTCCTGATTCGAAAAATGGGAAAGGAGTCCCTATCCTGATTCTCTCCATCAGAAACCATCATACAAATCTTGCCCGGCTCCTAATTGAGGCGGGTGCAGATGTAAATCGTATCAGTGCGGATCGAGGGAGTTCTGCTCTAATGGAAGCAGCCGCCTTAGGAGATATAGATATGGTAAAGGAACTTCTTGAACACGGAGCGAATCCGGACCTCATCAGCAAGAACGGACAAACAGCCCTTATGCTGTCTATCGGTGAAGGGAAACTTGAAGTAGCAAAGCTATTAATCCAGCACAGGGCAGATTTGAGTATAGTAGATGCATTGGGTATGTCGGCACGCAAGTACGCAGAACTCTTTAAACACCAGGATGTTGTGGCACTGATCGACAAACAAAATAAAGCAATATAGGAGTATACGAAACAAACCATGGAACGGATAAACCTACAAAAGCGGATTGAAATGTACCTAAAGGGGGAGGAACATCCTGTTTTTCGAAAAGAGGTAGAGGAACTTCTTAAAAGGGAGGCCTGGGACGAGCTTCAGGACCGTTTCTACCAGGATCTGGAGTTCGGAACAGGAGGGATGAGAGGCGTGATCGGAGGAGGAACCAACCCGATTATCTATCCAAGCGCGGGGAAACATCATGATTCCCTGCTTCCCTACGGCGACCACCTCTATGGCAAAGCAAAAGTCCGCTCCCTAGTCCTATTCTTTGATGCGATATGGATTACGCTATACGAGCAGCGCGACCGCGCGCTGGGCACCGAGCCCATGTTCATTCCTCCGGTACGCTCTTACCGGTTCTCAGACCCATCCCCTAGCGGCGATTCTTCCCTTGCAGAGGGCTGGCACAACGTGGGGCGGCTCGTCCCACAGAACGGTGCGATTGGGTCGACCTCGGTGGCACTGAGCGACGGATGCGACGAGAAAGACATTCTTTGGCAGGTGCACAAGGAGGCATGCACTCCGAAGCGCTTCCCCGGCTGCGATCCCGCCGACGATCCGTGTTGTCAGACCAACCCTTTATGCGACTGCACCTGTCCAGTGCTTCAGCCGCCGTACTGTGAGCCCGTCCCGGCGCAGTGCGCCGAA
>JAGODW010000191.1 GCA_017998025.1 Spirochaetales bacterium | reverse complement strand
ACTAGAATTCGATGTCTGAAACTGCTTTCTTCTCCAATTGCTGTGAGGCCTTTTAGATGGCGATGATCCGGTAGTTCAGCTGCTTTGACTTCGATGGCAATATCATCCCCAACGATAAAATCTACCTCTTTCCCATCCCGGGTCCTCCAGAAACTCAGTAACCTATCGTCTCGAGTATAATCGAGCCATGCACGAAGTTCGCAATAGACGAAGTGTTCAAGTGCATTGCCATAATCATCTGTCCCCTGCGCAAGTGAGCGAATCCCTAGAAGTGCATTTCTCACTCCCATATCAAAGAGATAAAACTTGCCCATTGAAGCTGGCTTGCGTTTTTTCCCTCTCTTCCAGGGTTCCAGCATTTCGCCGATCAGCGTATCGAAAAGAACATAGAAATATTCACGTACTGTTCGAGATGGGACCGCTGCATCTGAACCCGATGCTTCGTAGTTCACCTGTTTTCCCGAAAAGAGCGCTGCGCTGCGCAAAAACCTGGCAAATGCATCCAGCTTTCTGGCTGCACCTTCCGCTGCTATTTCTTCCTTCAGGTAGGTTCCGCAATAGGCCTTCAGATCATTCCAGGGCTCAGTAGAATCGTAGATAGAAGGTAGAGCGCCGATGGTAAGCATACGCTGAATATCATACGTTCCAATTTCAGCAGAGATTAGAGGATGTAGATGGAATACCCTCGCCCTGCCGCCCAATAGATTAACACCCCCTCGACGTAGTTTTCTGGCGCTTGATCCTGTCAGGATGAAGCGGAGGTGCCGGTCTTCGATGAGCGAATGAACTTCATCGAGCAAAATGGGTAGTTTCTGTACCTCGTCAATGATAACCGTAGTTTCAGGGGCTAAGGTTTCGAGTTCTTCCCGGAGGATCGAAGGCTTAAGCGATAACCTGAGAAACGTATCCGAGCGCAAGAGATCATAATACTTTGCCTGCGGGAAGGTCTTTTTAAGAAGATGGGTTTTTCCAGTAAGGCGCGGCCCAAAAAGAAAGAATGATTTTTGTTCACGGGTTAGATCAAGTTTTCGAATATATTCCATAACGTCAGTATACGCTTTTATTCTAATATTCCGCAACTATACTGCGGATTTTATGCATTTTTCCGCAGAATACTTGTCTCTTCAAAATGGTATGATACCTGTGTTAACATAGAGGGTGCAGGATGCAAGGAACGGTTGTGCAGTTAATTAAGTTTAGGGTAAATTCTCCAGATCGTTTAAGTCTTTATACCTTGAAACAGGAGAAGGGTAAACTGTATCGATAGGGCCTGGTTCACGGTTGCGAAGTAGATCGAAAGGTTGATGTGCTCAATATCTCCAGCAGTTTTTTAATGAATTTGGTCACCTTTCTCGCCCCAATCTTGCGCTCCGAGTTCACTATTCATTGGCTACAACATACCTGCCCAGAGGGCATCCAGGGAAACAGGCTCTCCTGTTACAACTGCTCCTGTTTCCCTGAATGGATATAAACTTCAAGATTGTGCTGGCATTGATCGATAACATTGGACCAGATAAGTGAGAGTTCCAGCGGCGTCAGTGTTTGATACAACCGCTCCCGCAAACGTTGATATACTTCTGCTCCCCGACGACCCTCTTCATAAAGGGTTCGGTATTTTTGTGGCAATACCTGGGGTACTTTTTCTTCAATTTTTGTTTCGATACGACTATTATATTCTTCCAGTACGCTTGAATATGCATGTAGAATAGCTCCTGCATATTCCATACAGAGACGATCAAACTGAGGGATGATTTTTATTAACTCGACTAATCTTTCTAACTGGTGAATAGCCTTTCTATAATCCTGCTTTACTCGAAAAAGCTGTAGTATCTCATTGCATAGTCGCAAGCAGTCTTCATTGGAAAGTTGAATCTTCCTCCCGATTTCTATTGTCTCAATCTTGAACGCTGGCATACTTCGAAAAACTTTCATCAGCAGCGTTAGTAAATTAGTAAAAATAGCATCCTTCCAATTATTACTATCGATTGCTTTATAGAGAGCGATCATCTGAGGTTCGTACTGCAATTTATAGAATTCAGCTTCAGTAAACAATACCTCATGAACTGCAACGGTAATACCCTTAAAACTAATCCAGCCGGAATCAAAGAACTTGATTGGTTCATTTTCAAAAAATGGATTTGGAGCAGCTTTCATTTCTGTAAGGAAACTGGTATATACGGTTCTACTAACTAGAATTCTGGAACTAGAACTGGATAACTCATTGGCTCTGCCCTGTAACCGTGCCGCGGTATTAATGACACCACCCGAAAGGTCTCCATCCCTGGTAATGATAAAGGGAGTAAATTTCTTGCCTCCTGCAATTCCAGCAGAAACGTGCATCTCTTCCAGGATGATCTTATATCCTGATCGGTGCCTTAAATTCTCTTTTACATTGAAGGTACGGCGTTTAGCAAAGCACTCTAGTATTAATAGGGTTACCGCCAGGACATCGGCTGCTGAAGCTCCCACCAGAACTATCTCATCTCCCTGTCGGCGTTGAAAAACTACATTGTACTTTTTTGCTATTGTTAATATGTCGACCTGTATAAGGTCGTCCAGCATCTGGAGCATAGAAAGATTATTCTTGTTTTTTTCGCAAAACCGTGTATAACCGTGAAGGTCCAGAATTCCAACGTACACATCGGATATGGTTAAATTCCGTTTTAGGTCTCCACAAGTTTTAAACTCAGGATGAGGAATGACAATCTCTTTCCAAACCTTAGGATAGGTTTCTACAGCTACATCCTTAAAAAATCCCCAATGTAACTTGCGGATAAGTTTAAATATCTGGGGAATGACAGTATTCAACCGGGCATCACGGGGAAGCGGTTCAATAAAATCCATAAGTGCAGAAAAACTAGTAATCTCCTCTTCCACCACTGCTTTCGCAAGGAAGGTATATAACTCTGACAGAGGTGTACTACTTGTATATTCAATAATACATTTCATATACTTTTATTTCGTAGCGTCTATTTTGTCCAGTAAAAATACCCGAGAAAACATTTAAAAACAACCATTGGCAGAGCCGATCAGGATCCGGAGATTTATCTCTTTCGAAATGTGCATGAGAGAAGATACGCCCTAAAAAACTATTGTTTGACTGCAAACGTTTTCAATGCTACAATAATTTTGTGAGTGAGTTCCAGATCGGGATCAATGCAGATTCCTCCACGCTCAACGGGAGCCTGGATGTACTGAGGAATCTGTTAGATCGTTTTAAGGAAGCAGGGTTTACTGCTGTCGAGATACCGGTGCATGGGTTGGAATGCATCTTACGAGGCATCCTCAGAAAGACCCGAACGCGGGAGGTTCGGAAAATCCTGGAATCCTATCCGTTTTCCTATACGGTTCATGGCCCGGACCCCCTGAATCTCACCGATCCATTCGAGCCCGATATACATGATGCAGCTCTCCGCGCATCGATCGAGTTTACCCGGGAAATCGGAGCGACCCTCGTGGTGTACCATGGGAGTTTTCTGACAACGAAACGCTCTGTTCCTGTTAAAAAGTCTGATATCTTTAAGGAAGAGGTGGATCGGCTTAAAGCTGCAGGGGAGTATGCGGAGAAAAACGGAGTTATTCTGGCAGTGGAGAATATCTTCCGGCAGAGGAAGGATGAGTATACCTATCGTATCAATCCGAAGGATCTTGCCCGGGTGATCGGTGCAGTGGACTCTCCCTCGGTAGGAATCTGTTTCGATTTTGGGCATGCCTACATCAGTGCCCATGAAGAGGGATTCTCCTTTATAGAGGCGGTTCGAGCCGCGCTTCCGTATCTGGTCCATGTCCATATCCACGATAACTTCGGAGTACCGAATCCCAACGGGATGAAACCACTTGATGCTTTTGTACTGGGGATGGGAGATCTGCACCTTCCGCCGGGATGGGGCACGATTCCCTATAAGGATATTTTCCCTGAAGTTCTTACACGCTATTCCGGGGTGTTCCTGTTTGAACTGCAGCCTCGATTCTCCGATCACTACGAGGATGCAATTCAATGGGCCCGGGGGATACGTATGAATGGAAATTTAACTAAACCCTGACGTGTGTTTTACTCAGAGGTGTAATTTTCATCAGAATAGGAGGGTCGGAGGAACATGTCGCGGTTGGTGCTGAGGAACCTGACAAAAAAATTCGACGGAATGGCGGCTGTAGACCATATTAATCTGGAAGTGGAGGAGGGGGAGTTTGTAACTCTCCTGGGCCCTTCGGGATGCGGAAAAACCACCACGCTTCGTACCATTGCCGGATTCTATATGCCGGACGAAGGGGAAGTGTACTTCAACGACCGGTTGATGAACAACATTCCTCCAAACAAGCGAAACACGGCCATGTGTTTTCAGTCGTACGCCCTGTTTCCCCATATGAATGTATGGGACAATATCGCGTTTGGGCTCAAGATGCGGAAGGTCCCGGAAGCGGAGCAGAAAAAGCGGGTGCAGAGAGCCCTCGAAATGCTGAGC
>JAGODW010000190.1 GCA_017998025.1 Spirochaetales bacterium | reverse complement strand
ATCCTACCAATATGGTATACATAGTATCTCTATGATCAATAAAAATCCTTGAGCCAGGGATCAAGCCGTTTATCATTAACGCTCCTAGCATGACTGCCGTTACTGCATCTCCCGGAATGCCCAGTGTTATCGTAGGAATTAGCGCTCCGCCTGTTACCGCATTGTTTGCTGCTTCTGGAGCTATAATTCCTTCTACTGAGCCGTGTCCGAACTCTTCAGGATTTTTAGACCGCTTTTTTGCATCATGGTAGCCAAGAAAAGCTGCTATTCCCCCTCCCGTTCCCGGGATAGCTCCAATGATAATCCCAATGATAGTAGCACGCAAGAGAGTGATCCAGCTCCTTCCTATCTCAAAGAACGTCATCTTGCTTGAAGCATCCATCTCTACAGATTCTTTTTGAGCACCGACTCTATTTTTTGTCTTCATCAATAGTTCCGATATGGCAAACATACCTATAAGCGTAGGAACCAGGTCTACTCCTCCAGCCAAATCGATTAACCCAAATGAGAACCTGAAAACTCCTGTAGTGTAATCCTGACCTATCATGGAAATGAGTATTCCCAGGCATCCGGTCATCAGCCCTTTTAAGAGTTTTCCTCCGCTTATACCTGCAATGATCGAGATTCCGAAAACAGCCAGAGAAAAATACTCTGCCGGACCAAAAAATCGAGTCGCTTTTGCGATTTGCGGGGACGCGAAAAGTGCTACAAAAGCACTAATGATTCCACCGATCGCCGATGCATACAAAGCCGTAAGCAAAGCCTTTCTTGCCTGCCCTTTCCTTGCCAAGGGATAGCCATCCAGCACTGTTGCAGCAGAATTGGGGGTTCCCGGAGTATTGATAAGAATAGCAGAAATAGATCCACCATAGGTTCCTCCACAGTAAATGCCAAGGAGCATCAGGATTCCTGTAGCATCAGACATTCCAAATGTAAATGGCAGAAAGAGTACAACCGCAAGGAGAACTGTCAATCCAGGAATTGCGCCAAAAATAATACCTGCTAGAAGACCGATATTCATGAATAATATATTTTTAACAATAAGCATATTGTTAATGCCTGCTAATATTCCTTCTATCATTTTTGTACTACTCCCCTCATTACTCAAGATAAATTCACATTGAAAAGATACCTGAAAATCAAACCTACTAGGACCGGGAAAATCCCTGAAATAACATAGTACTTCAAATTACGAGAACCGATCACAACAAGAATCGCCCAGCTAGCTAATATAGAGGAAAGCTCGAATCCAATGATATCCATTAATAAAATATACAGGAAAAGAACCACCACCATCAGGACAGGATATCCATGCCTTTTTGCAGGGGTGTCGTTTTGTGTATTGGCTGTCTTTTCCCCTTTTACATTTTGCAGAATCTGCACACCTAAATCTATCATGCTAAATAAGAACATAGCGATGGTAATGATCCGTGGTACAAATCGAGCATTGATAAGAGATTCTGTTTTAACTTCAATTTGGTAAGGAATCA
The DNA here is from genome assembly GCA_017998025.1 of Spirochaetales bacterium. GTDB lineage: Bacteria > Spirochaetota > Spirochaetia > DTKZ01 > DTKZ01 > DTKZ01. The sequence goes on along the minus strand of JAGODW010000190.1, from coordinate 2,979 downwards.
GCAACCAGATAGCAAGCGAAAGAAAAACAAAGATTAAACTACCGCTTATCTCCTTATCGATTTTCATTGTATCCTCCTTGATTAGAATGGTAAGCCGAGTCTTGAATACTGTTCCCTGGGCGCTTCATTCGCCATCATCAGTTCTTTCATCATTTTCAACAGTCGCTTCTCTACATCCCTGTCTATAATGGGATCTGTTTGATTTGGATCATTTTTCAGATCGAATAATAAATTCCCATATTTTACATGATCCGAGTATTTGAAATACCGCCGTTTATCGTACCTTTCATCTACAGGGATGCGTAACAAAGGTGTATTTTCCGTGAAAATAAATTGGGAATAGAGAGTGGGATCGGCTTGTTTGAGCTCTTCTTTTGACATAAGTTTGCTAATATGCATGGGCATTAGCGTATATTGATAGAGCGGTTGATTCTCTTGATTTACTGCAGACCGCATATACACATAGCGTCCATCGGTAACATTGACGTGCATACCAAAGTAGCCAAACAAGAGGAACTCGTGAATATCCTTATTCTGTTCAACGATCGTCCGAAGATCTCCTCCCATCATATGCTTTCCCACAGGGACAGAAAAGAAATTAAGTATCGTTGTGGGGATATCTATGGTTTGAGCTAATTGGCTGCGGCGCTGGCCCGATATCCCATTGCGGGGATCCCAGAGAAAAAAGGGTATGTTCGCTATCTCATTGTAAACAGGCATGTAGTTCTTGCCGACAAATCCATGCTCTCCCAGGAGAAAGCCGTGGTCTGTATTCACGATGAGCAGAGTGTCTTTCCAGAGGTCGTATGCATCGAACAAATCCAGAATATGTCCTAAATACTCGTCACATAGAGAAACTAACGCAGCATAATTCAAACGCGCTTCTCTAATAGAATCACGGTTTTGTTTCTCTAAAGGCTGGTACTGGGGCCAGTCATACGAAAGGGGAGCATCCGAATATAATCTTTTAAATCGGTCCGGAACAAAAAATGGTTCATGCGGGTCATAGTACTCTAACTGTAGATACCAGTTGTCCGTATGTACATTTTCTTGTATGAATTGGACTCCCTGATGAAATGCCCGAACATGATAGTGATCATCTTCTTGCTTCATCTTCAGCCGATTTATTTTATCTTGTTTACGCATATCATGCGTTGGTTCATACCCCTCTACTTTGCTTGCCCATCTATCTCCCTCTTGCCCCCGTATAAAATCATACGTGACAAAACGGTTATGATATGTCGATCCCCCATCTTCCCAATAATGGTAATGATCCGTAATCAAATGCGAATATATACCCTGCTCTTTAAGGAGCTGGGGCATAGATTCGTCAAACGGTTCAAGGGGACTCCACCCCCGGTGAAGAAAATTTAGTCTACCAGTGTGGAGTTCTCGCCTCGCAGGCATACAGGGCAAACTGCTTGCATAAAAGTTATCAAAAGTAACTGCTTTTCGTGCAAGCCGCAGGAAGTTCGGCGTCTTTACCCATGTAGAACCATAGGGCTCAAGGAAATTCCTATTCAGTGAATCATACATAATCATTACTGCACGCATATAAGCCTCCTGGTTGAAAATAAAGAGCACCGAACTCCTTGAAAAAATTATTTTAAAAATTGCTTGAATTTCTCTATTACTGCTTGTTGGGATCGAATATAGGCGTCGATTTCTTCCGGCCTCCAGCTATTTATATCAAGAAGGATCGTTTTCGCAAATTCTTGATACTCCGGCATCTGGTACACTTCATGAATGACCATATACAGTTTCTCTATTATTTCTTTTTTTGTACCACTGCGGATAGCAAGAAAATTCAATCCCGGGAGATCTAGATCATACCCCTGTTCCTTCAGAGTTGGAACGCGTATTCCTTCAAAGCCCGTATAAGGGTTTTTTGAGAAAATTCCAATAGGTACTATAGAACCTTCCTTCAGCAAGTCTGGAGCCGCAGTCGGAGTTGCCACCGCAACATCTACCACATTATTTGCCGCTGATAGAAGTGCCTCTTTCGCACCGCCATATACGACAGGTTCCGCCTTTATCCCTGCAAGCCCATACAGGGCAGCTTGCAATACAGAAGCATCGGTTCCGGCTCCTGTTGTTCCATATTTCAGCGATTGCTTGCTGTTGGCATATGCAATAAGGGATTTCATGTCTGTTATCCCGGTCTTCTTATTGGCAAAAAGGATGAAATCGATGTTTTCGATACCGATGATTGGAGAAAAATCATCCCAGCTGTACTTTACTGTTCCTGCTTGAATAATGGGGACCGTTACCATAAGAGCCCGGCTGAGAAGAATCAATGTGTGGGTATTCGGTTCTTCTTTTAAATATTCGGTTGCAGCGAGCTGTCCACCGGCTCCTACCCTGTTCATAACTACTACAGGTTTCCCTATTTTCGGCTCCATCAACGAAGCAATTTTTCTTAAAATTACGTCTGCTGCACCTCCGGCAACATAGGGATTAATAATAACCAGGCTTTTTGTTGGATATTCGATCCCGGTCCCTTTCGGGCCCGTGTCCTTTTGTCCAGCGGAAAACAACCCAGCTGTAAGCAAAAGGCACAGTACAGTTGACATAAGAATCTTTTTCATTTCACCCTCCTATCAATTATAGAATATTAAGACATCGAAACTGTCTTTTTTGCAGTATAGCATCACCTCTGGTATAATGCAAGATAAATTTTATATTGAAATTTATTTTGACTCAAATTAAAAAAGATGATATCCTGTGTTCTGCATAATCAAGCCAGGATGAAAAGGTGTAGGGAAATGAAAACTATTATGGTAATGTTCGATTCACTGAATCGGAGGTATCTCCCCAACTATGGGAACACGTATGTGCATGCCCCGAATTTTGAGCGACTCGGTACACAATCACTTACCTTCGATCGTTGCTATGCGGGAAGCCTTCCCTGTATGCCGGCGAGAAGAGAGCTGCATACAGGCAGGTATAATTTCCTTCATCGAAGCTGGGGACCTATAG
>JAGODW010000189.1 GCA_017998025.1 Spirochaetales bacterium | reverse complement strand
AATCATCCCTATAGAGGATTAAAGTTTCTTCCCCTTCTCCCAGCGGAGCACTTTCCTTGACAGGAGGGATCGTTAAGGCCTGTAGATCCTTTCCCATGTTCACTGCCAGGGGTTCTCCGTTTGGATCCGGATATACGAGGTAAAGGTGGGCATATCGGGAGGAGCGTTCTGCTGTGAAAGATTTCGCCTCTTCCCATTCTCCCTTGAACAGGTACCGATACTGACCGGTTTCTAACTGGGTGATCGTATAGGTTCCGACAACTTTAGTCTCTTGAATCAATGTTACCGGAATCTCCTGCCGCTCCATCGGCACCAGATGAAGTAACAATAGTAGAAGTTTAACTAGCACAGGATTCATGAACGGTTCCATCGCATACAGTATACTGCTCCCAGGGCTAGAGGGGAATCCCTTGACAGGGCATAGAAATGACGAATAGTATCAATCAAAATTCATTTTTCTATCAGGAGTTTGTTATGATTTCCTATAAAGAGTTGGGCCTTGTAAATACACGGGAGCTGTTTGCTAAAGCAATAAAAGGCGGTTATGCGATACCCGCATATAATTTCAACAATATGGAGCAGTTACAGGCTATTATCGCCGCTTGTGTAGAAACCCGCTCTCCTGTAATCCTACAGGTTTCCTCCGGAGCCAGGAAGTACGCGAACGCGACCCTGCTTCGATACATGGCTCAGGGGGCCGTATTCATGGCAAAAGACCTGGGATACGCGATCCCTATTGTTCTACATTTAGATCATGGAGATAGTTTTGAGCTGTGCAAATCCTGTATCGAGAACGGTTTCTCCTCTGTGATGATCGATGGATCCCACTTCCCCTACGATGAAAATGTCGCCCTCACTAAAAAAGTTACAGAGTATGCGCATCAGTACGACGTAACGGTGGAAGGAGAGCTTGGAGTTCTAGCCGGGATCGAGGACGAGGTATCGGCAGAAAAGTCACACTATACCCGGCCGGAAGAAGTAGAAGATTTCGTAACCAAAACAGGGGTAGATTCCCTTGCAATTTCCATCGGGACTTCCCACGGCGCTACCAAGTTTAAGCCGGAGCAGTGTACCCGCACCCCCGACGGGATTCTGATTCCGCCGCCGTTACGGTTCGATATTCTCGAAGAGGTAGAAAAGAGACTGCCCGGTTTCCCCATTGTTCTCCATGGTTCTTCTTCCGTACCCCCGGAATATGTAAAAATGATCAACCAGTACGGAGGCGCTTTGAAGGATGCCGTCGGTATTCCGGAAGACCAGCTTCGGAAGGCGGCCAGATCTGCAGTATGCAAAATAAACATCGACTCGGACGGCCGGTTGGCGATGACTGCTACCATTCGGAAAGTGCTGGCAGAAAAACCTGCCGAGTTTGATCCCCGGAAGTATCTAGGCCCGGCGCGGGATGCCTTAAAAGAACTTTACAAACATAAGAACATCAACGTTCTGGGATCTGCTAACCAGGCATAACTTTTTGCCTGTGATAGGAGAGAGGGGCTGCCCGGGGATTCGTGGGCAGCCTTTTCTCTACGTCTCTCACCGGGGAGAATCCCTTGTTGACAATCCCTTCTTGTGATTTGCTGAATCCTTAGAGATACCGTATGCGGTTCATCAGTCTGGGAAAAAACAGGGTGATCCCGAGAAATCCACATATAATCAGAACCCCGCTTACAAGCCTGTAATTGATCCGATAGAGGTACTCAAACCATCCTAAGAGACAAATCCAGGTACTCCCCCCTATAAGAACAACATACCGCTCCTTCCGCGAGGAGGAAAACCAGACGCTACACATCAGTGCCACCAGAATGCCCAGATGAATCCAGATAAAAGGGAGCAACAGATACACGAGCCCTTCTTCCCATCCGCGGAACGTTACAGATGTCTGAATGGATAGGAGAACCGATGCACCGGCAAAAAATGCTAAGAACCGTTCCACCTGACCGGAAACCAGCTTAAAAATGTCTTTTCGATATACAATCCCATACGCCAGTGCAAGATAGAGACCCGGAAGTAGTAGATCTAGGAACAACCCATTTAAGAAAAGACTCCATCCTTCGTACGGAAGTCCCCATGCTTTTCCCACTGCACTCCGTATAGGAAGGAGAAGAATACAGACAACAAACCCCCGGAGGAAATCCCGAACACGGGCAATACGATCATACGGGGAAAAATACAGCTCATTTATGAACCAGATATATACCGGCACGCCGAACAACAAAAAAAGCATCATGCAGAAAACCCTACCACACCCAGGTCATCAATTCAAGGTCGCCTGATTCTTTCTTGACAGGGGATACTTTAATTCATAGTATCTTTCTCAGGAATATGGAACCAGAGAAATCCTTAAAAGATTCAATAGGCATCGTCAAGCCGCAAGATTTTACCTTTGGTACAGCCAGTGATCCTCTTATACTGGAAAGCGGAAAGACAATTTCCCCGGTGACAGTCCGGTATGAAACCTATGGTACATTAAACAAGGAAAAATCGAATGCCATCCTGATTCTCCATGCTTTCTCAGGTGATGCGCATGTCGCAGGGTACAAGAGCCCCCTCGATCGGCACCCCGGCTGGTGGGATTCGATGGTAGGGCCGGGAAAACCGTTCGATACTGATACTTACTTCATCATCTGTTCCAATGTACTCGGAGGCTGCCAGGGCACAACAGGCCCCTCCTCCCTGAATCCGGAGACTCAGGAACCGTATGCGCTTTCATTCCCCCTTATCACAATCGGAGACATGGTAAAAGTCCAATCGTACCTGATCGATTATTTGGGGATTTCCCAACTTCTCTGTGTTACAGGAGGTTCCATGGGAGGGATGCAAGCCTTAGAATGGGCAATCGCGTATCCGGAACGGGTTCGTTCTGCCATTGTAATTGCCTCTACCCCCCGGCTAACTGCCCAGGGAATCGCGTTCAATGCCGTAGGAAGGAATGCTATCACCTCTGATCCCAACTGGAATAAGGGGAATTACTACGGTAAATCGATTCCATCCCGCGGGCTGGCTATTGCACGGATGATCGGACATATCACCTACCTTTCCGAACAATCCATGCATGAAAAATTTGGCAGAAGGCTCCAGAATCGGGAACAGTACGAATTTAATTTTGATGACCAGTTCGCTGTAGAAAGCTACCTCGAGTACCAGGGAGACAAATTCGTAGAACGGTTTGATGCCAATTCGTATATCTATCTCTCTAAAGCAATGGATTATTTTAATCTGGATGAAAAATACGACTCTCTTCAAGCAGCTTTTCGACGCACCCTTGCAAAGTTTCTTCTTATATCATTCACTTCTGACTGGCTCTATCCTCCCAGTCAGTCCAAAGAAATGGTTTTCACCCTCATGAAAGAAGGGAAGGATGTTTCTTACGCAGAACTAGATTGTCCCTACGGACATGATTCGTTTCTAATTGAAACAGAACGGCAGGGTAACCTGATAGCTTCTTTTTTGGAGACCGTCTATGCACACTAACCTTTCCTTACGGATCCTTCAAGAAATTGCCCAGCTGATTCCTGAAGGAAGCCATGTATTGGATCTTGGATGTGCCGAGGGGGATCTTCTGGATTATCTCAGCCGGACAAAGCACGTAAAAGGAATGGGAGTCGATATCGATGAAGCGATGGTGCTGCGCTGTATTTCCCGGGGGATTTCTGTATTTCAGGGAGACCTCGATGAAGGTCTAAAAGACTACCAAACGGCAAGCTACGACTATGTTATCTTGAGCAGAACGCTGCAGGTAATCCATAAACCGGTACTGCTATTAAAAGAAATGGTTCGGGTAGGGAAACATGCTATTGTGAGTTTCCCGAATTTTGGGTATGCCCCGATTCGCTTGCAACTTCTGTTTCGCGGGCAGATGCCGGTTACCCCTTCCCTTCCCTACCAGTGGTTCAACACCCCCAACATCCATCTCTGCACAAAAAAAGATTTTAGAAACCTATGTGAAGAATTAAGAATCTCAATTCTTCAAGAAATCGATCTATGGAATGGGAAACGAATCCCTTCTTTCACCGGAAATCTTTGTTCGACTGAGGTTTGCTTCCTTTTACAGGGGATGGCATCTTCGGATAGCAAAGAGACTCCTGCTCAGGTTGAGAGCATGGTTTCCAAATCCAGCCTATCCTGAATTAAAGCACGGTGACGTCTTGTTTGATCCAATCTGCTCCTCAGAATCCCTGCTGCTTCCTCTGATTCGGCACAGGAAAGAAGCATCTCTAAAAACTCTACCAGGAGACTTTCCCGTTCAAGAATCTTCTTTAAGGTATCTTGAAATGAAGTATACCCATCCAGAGAAAAGGGAGACTCGAGGCGATTTAAATCCTGCGCATCTCCGCAGGGAAGAGAAAACCTTAGAGATAAGAACTCTGTGTCTTCCTCGAATTCCTGAAGCTGGTGAAGAGTTTCCCGGGCATTTCCTATAAGATGATTCAAGATTTTTTTTATTCCAATATGAGACTCCATATGGCTATACAC
>JAGODW010000188.1 GCA_017998025.1 Spirochaetales bacterium | reverse complement strand
GCATCCCTATACTGAACTACGGGATCTTCCTTGCCTGGGCAAACGGCCTTATTCCCCGCGCGCTACTTCCGTTGCCGGAATACTCAACCAATTTGGCAATGAACCCAGAATGATAATTGTATATACAATCAACGGAGCATGATACGGTAACGTCGATCACATTATCTCGGTCAGCGGCCGAAAAGATTCCTTTTTCCCCCTTGACCATGCCAAAACAAGATTCATATACTGTGGGTTGGAGGCTAAGGGTGGGTATACGAAAACGTTGTGATGGAACTTTACTAAAAAATTTACCTGCGTTTCGAATTATCAATCCCTATGTAATGAAGGGACGAAACGAATCTGCAGTCTACTTTTCTCATGATTTACGGATGAAAAAAGCGATAGAATTTATTCGAAAATACAACAATGGAAACGGTAAAAATGGGGAGAACGGTAAGCGCCTTGCCTTATTCCATGTGATTCTTTGTGGGATCGTGCGAGCATTAGCGTTGCGTCCTCAGTTGAACCGCTTTGTATCCGGAAAAAAGCTCTATCAGAGAAACCGAATTCAACTGTCGTTTATTGTAAAAAAGGAACTTACCGAAGAAGGAGAGGAGTCTAATGTTAAGATAACGTTCAGTCCGTTCGATACCCTGGAAGATGTAATAGAAAAAGTAAACCGGGAAGTGGAAAAAGCCCGGGCTGAAACAGGAAACGAGAGCGATCATGAGATAGAGTTTTTTACAAAGCTCCCTCGATCCATACTAACCATCTGCATCCAGGCGTTCAAAATGTTAGATTATTTCGGAATAGCCCCTTCGGAGATGATCCGGCTGGATCCACTCTATACCTCTATTTTCGTTGCTAACCTGGGAAGTGTAGGGCTGGACGCCCCCTATCACCACATGTATGAGTGGGGGAATGCATCCCTATTTGCCACAATCGGAAAATTACGAAAAGGACTCGTCCTCGGAGAAGGAGGAGTCCCTGTCGTAGAGGATCTTTTAACGATGTGCTATACGTTCGACGACCGAATTTCTGAAGGGATGTATGCAGCCCGTGCTATCGATATGTTTAAAAAGTTTATTGAAAATCCTGAACTCTTGATGGAAAAACCGGATATTCCGGTGGAAGTACTGAAAGAACATATGTTAGTAGACGAATAAAGAGAATCAACCATTTGGAACATTGGGTTGTTGTTTGTGTTTTTCCCGTTTCTCTTTTCGTTTTTCTTTAATCGTCTTCTGGGCTTGTTTTTTCCCTTCTTTTTTGTAGAGTTTCTTTTCACCCATAGAAACCTCCCTCAGAAGGATATTCTTATTAAATTTAAATACATGGATTGCAAAAAGTCAAATATAGGGTATTAGAACTCTTCTCTGGGGTGTGGAAGTTCTTCCAGGAGAAACAGGATAAATCCTTCAGTGGCGTCATGGATATTGAGCCGTTTCAGGATAGATAGGGCGAAGGAGAGTTTTTCCCCGGCCAGTTTGCGGGATATTTCTCTCCCTGTTTCCTGGAAATGGAGAAATAATTCGGCTCCTGAAACGAACAATCGTTTGGCCTGGGTATACTGCTTCATCTTGCGAATATCTGAGACGGGCAGGAAAATATTTTCATTGAAACGCTGAAAGTCTTCAGCGAACTCTTTATTATAAACTTCAGCCCAATACCGGACAGCTTGAAGTACCTGATTGTTCCGTTCCTGTTGGGCGGTTAAAGACCGCACCCTGTAGGAATGAAGGCCCAGGAGAAAGTATAGGCGAAGGGCAGAAAATAAATACGCCCGGGGAGTATTAACGTCGGGGAGATCGATATAGCGGCCGAATCCCAGCGGGTCAATTGCTGCTCCGGGAGTATTTACTGACCTTTCTTCAAATCTTGCCAGGGCAGATTCATAGACCTGGCGAACCCGAAGAAACTGTTCCCCTCCATCCCGGGTGATGTCCGGATGGGTATGTTTACAGAGGAAGCGGTAAATAGAGATAAGATCCTTACGAGTATACTTTCCGGTGGAAAGGAGCTTTTCGATCGGTTCCATTAGCTATAGTTAAACCTATCCAGGATAGATTTTCAACAGCAACGTGTAGGTTCTGTATTGTTTGACAGGGGAAAAAATATCTCCCTATAATAAGGGGTGAAAAGCTTTAAACGCTGGAGTGAGCTCCGGATCAATACAAAGTTCACCCTTTTCATCCTTCTGGTAACCATCTCTTTTTTAGCTGCTATCTTTTTAATCAGCCGTGACATGCTTCAAACTTTTTCTCTTCAAATGGCAGAGGAGCTTACAGGAGTCATTCTCGAAAGCACCGATGCACGGGTAAGAGGTTTTTTTGAGCAGATGGAGGCTCTTGCATTAAGCCTCGCAGGTACCCGGACCGTGCTACGGATTGATCCTTCCGGTATGCGGGATCTATTTATTTCTTCTGTCCTGCCTCATCGCCGGTACCTCCGATCGATCTATCTGGGTACTGAGGACGGCAGAATGTTTGAATGGGGAGTCGGCCCGGAATTCGTAGACTATACCCCTACTTTTCCACCGGGGTATGATCCCAGAAAACGGCCCTGGTACCAGACTGCCCTGGAAAAAGGAGCCTTTTCTGTTTCTGAACCGTACCGGTTTGCAAGTGTGGATGCGGATGGAATCACCTGTGTATTGCCTGTGAAGGATCCTGCAGGTCACCTGATAGGGGTATTGGGGATGGATATCCTCCTGGATAATCTAAAAACGTTTCTCGATGACCTCACTATTCCCAAAGGAGGGAGAGCGTTACTTATCAGCAGTAAGGGGCAACCGATTGTCGGAAATGTAGATCCCGGGAGTTTAGTCGGAATAGAATCCCAATTCCATTGGGAAGAAGGGGTTTTTAAGATGAACATCCAGGGGACTGAGATGCTGGTATCCTACCGGTTAAGCCGTCCCCTGGGATGGCATCTGATTGTATCATTACCCTACGACCAGATATTATTTAATGCACGCTGGTTGCTTACTCTCATTACATTTATCGAACTTCTCCTGATGGGGATGCTAACGATAGTGATCAGTGTTATTACCAATAGGCTTATAACATCACCCCTCCATAAAATCATTGCCGTAATTAATAAAATTGAAAGCGGCGATCGTACCTGCCGGGTAGTGGTAAACAGTCAGGACGAGTTCGGAATTCTGGGGAAGGAATTGAACAAGCTGGTGGGGGCGGTAGAGGAGTACTCTTCCTCCCTCGAAAAGAAGGTACAGGAACGAACGGCGGAGGTACAGGTGCTCCAACAGGAAATTACCCGCCTACGGGTACTGGAGGAACGAAAACGTATCTATCGGAATATGCATGATTCTATCGGTGCGAAACTGACAAACATTTTCTTTTGTACGAACGTTGCCCGGAAGATGGTGGAGAGGGAACAACCCGCAGACTCAGGAAAACTAAAAGAACTATTTGATGATATTGAGACAAACTGCCTGGAAGCAGTTAAGCACGTAAAAAATATTATCGGAGGCCTGGAAGAAGAAACAGTAGGAGATTTCGGAACCGCGCTTCTTGCTTCTGTTCGAAAGCGGCTTGAAACGAACGGTATCGGATTTTCCTGCGATCTGCAAGGCCTGGATACTCTTTCCAGTTTATCGTCTCATATGCAGGATGAATTAGAAAAAGTATTTGAGGAACTGGTGAGTAATGTACTGAAACATGCAGAAGCGACCCGGGTGGAACTGGAGGTGCAGGAGCAGGATGGAACGTTGAAGATTCAATTCGTGGATAATGGAAAAGGTTTTGATTTTCAGCACGAAGTCCTATCTGGAAAGGGTCTGGAAAACATCCGTTCCCGGATAGAGGAGCAGGGAGGGGTGTTTCGAATGAACACGGCGCTCAAAAGCGGGACTTGTTTCTTCTTTGAACTGCCCCTGGGATCTCTGCTTGCTGCAGAAGAAAGAGAGGAGGGCGGATGAACAACCAATCTAAACTTAATGAATTGAATTTAATCGTGGTAGAAGATCAGAAAGAGGTTCGAGAAGGATTGCGATACCTTCTCGGTCTGGATCCGCGGGTGAAAGTGGTACATGCGTTTGACCGGGGAGAGGTTTTTTTAGAAGCCCTGGAAACGTTACCTCCCCCTGATCTTGTTTTGATGGATATTGGACTTCCGGGGATAAGTGGAATTGAAGCGGTACGAAGGTTAAAAAAAAGATTCCCGGAAGTGATTGTGATCATCCTTACCGTGTTTGAAGATATGGATCGGATTCTTGAGTCGATCCGGGCGGGTGCTAATGGGTATTTGTTAAAAAACACAAAGCCAGAGGTGTTGCTGGAACAAATTTTTGGAGCTTTTACCGAGGGGTCTCCCCTGAGTCCCCGGGTGGCACGAAGATTGTTAGGGGAGATTCAAAAAACAGTAGGCATGGGTAGCTCGGTAGATTATGGATTGACTCAACGGGAACGGCAAATCCTCTCTGATGTGGTAAATGGGTTGACCTATCGGGAGATCGCCCAGCGGTATACGAT
>JAGODW010000187.1 GCA_017998025.1 Spirochaetales bacterium | reverse complement strand
AATTTTTCTGCTGTGACGCAGTGCTCGATACCTATCAGCGACAGATCGCAGTTTTCAGCGGTGCGGCGGATCAGGTCCAGCCTTTATCCTGGGAGATCGCAGACAAGAGAACCTATGTGCCCTGGGTGAAAAAGAAGTATGATATAATGGTCTTCGGCATGCCTCAGTACTTTCATTATGGTAACGGCATGGGGACGAATCCCATTCTGATCATGCAGGCGATCTCTGCACAGATTATTCGCCACAAGCGGGTGCTTAGCGAAAATACTGTGGTCATCTGCTCATCGCTCTGCAATGGGTATTTTCACGATGAGGAATTTTCTGCCTACAGAGAGGTGTTCAACCTTTTTCAGAAGGATTATGCGAATACTCTCCCAGATGTAGAAAAGTACGGAGAGGAGCTGTCTCGTAAGCAGGAGTACATCGACAAGTATCGCTACGGCTATGGGTACCATCCCTTCCATGCATTCTCGATGATATCCTGCGCTCACATTGCAGAAAGACACTGTGCAGCGATTTACATCGTAGGAGCACAGGAACCGGGTTATGCACGTGCCATGGGCATGAAGACGCGGGCTACCTTCGAGGAAGCCTTGAAGGATGCGCGTAAGTATGTGGGGGACAATCCGAATATTCTCGCCTTGCCAAAAACGTTCAAGATTGCTGCAGTACACCTGTGCATGAAAGGGTAAGTTGAAAACAAAAACTGTTTGACACATGGAAAATCCCATGATAGACTCTGACATATGTCATATGTCAGAATTAAGGCTTCCCTATGATGGATTTCAAGTCGTTAAATCTTCCTTCTATGAAGCAGCTGGTTGTAAAAGAACTGGAAGATAAAATATTAACCGGCAAGATTCCCTGTGGAACGAAGTTGCCGTCGGAAGCAGAACTTTCAAAAAGTCTTTGTGTAGGCAGAAGGACCGTACGGGAAGCCCTTCATGTTTTGCAAACCAGGGGGTTGGTAGAAATTCTCCAGGGTAAGGGAACGTATGTCATTCGGAATGATCTGGACAACTATTTATTTTCCTTATCCAGCAATATCTCTAATTACCTCCTTATCCATAAGGGGAAAATTGAAAACGTACTGGAAATTCGTGAAATATTTGAAACCTATGCGTTGAAGGTCGCTATAGAACGAGAAAATACAGCTCTTATCGAAAAGCTTAAAGAGAATATAAAGAAGCAGAAGACAGCATTGTCCAGGAATGATGCTACATTCTACCACCAGAGCCATTTAGAGTTTCATTTCTTACTCATTCAAAATCTGAACAACCCTATTATCCAGATGGTGTACGAACAGGTTATGAAACTGATTGAAGACATTGTTCTGTTCTATGCAGGAGTTCAGAAACAAATGGAACGGTCAATTTCCGAACATGAGGATATTCTTATGTCTTTAGAAAGAGGAAACCTATCGCAGGGAATCCAGAAAATGTACTGCCACTTAGCCAATGCGCATGAAAACTTTAAAAAAAGACAGATGCAATCAGAGGTAGCTTTATGAAACCATTTTCAATCAATACTCCCATGCATGTATTTATCGGCGAGGGGGAAATTTCGCGGATCCCGGAAATCCTGAATTCGCAGGATTCAAAAGCAAAAGACGTTCTTGTTCTTACCGATAGAGGGGTAAAGGGAACCGGGATACCAGAAGAAATAGTACAAACAATAGAAGCTGCAGGTTTCCGGACGGAATTCGTAGATACTGTGCCCCAGGAGCCGTTTACGGAAGATATCGATACGCTTGCGGATAGATTAAAGGGAAAAGATATTGGGTATGTAGTCGGAGTCGGCGGGGGGCAGCGTGCTAGATACGGCCAAGATCCTTTCTATCCTGCTCCACCGAAGAGGAACGACTGTCCTATCCTTAATAGAAAACGGCGTAAAGCAGTCTGGGCTGTCCACCCTCCTTATCCCAACAACGGCAGGAACAGGATCAGAAGCAACTCCCAATGCAATTGTCGCCTGGAGAGAAAAACAACTTAAATATGGTATTGTAAGTAATTACTTTATCCCAAAATACGTTGTCCTGGATCCTTCCCTTACAAAGGGGCTTCCTCCTCCTTTGACTGCTTCTACCGGAGTAGATGCCCTCTGCCATGTACTGGAATGTTATACCTCTAAAAAGGCCAATCCGTTTAGTGATCTTATCGCGCTGGAGGGAATACGTCTCATTACCGGCTCCATTCGAACAGCCTTTAAGAATGGGGAGGATATCTCCGCACGGTCTAATATGCTCCTTGGATCTTTTTATGGGGGAGTAAGCATCGGCAGCTCAAGCACAACCGCAGTTCATGCATTGTCGTATCCGTTAGGGGGAAAATACCGGATCCCTCATGGAGTGGCCAATGCCATGCTCCTCGTCCCGGTGATGGAGTTTAACCGGGATGCGATATCGGAAAAGCTAACTGCAGCAGCGAAAGTGGCAGGGATTCATTCTTCTTCGAAGGATGCAGATCTCTCTGTTGAGTTCATTCGGTTTCTCAAAGAGTTAGTGAAGGAATTGCAAATACCTTCGAGCCTCTCTGCATTTGGTATAAAATCAGAAGCTATCCCGGAACTTACGGAAAACGCTCTTCAGGTTACACGCTTGCTATCGAACAATCCAAAGCCGATGAGTGCATCGGATATTAAGGCAATTTATGAAACGATCAGATAACTGCTGGAAAGCTGCAAGGATCGGTTGTTCTTTAATACATAGAGTTGAGGACCTATGAGTCTTTAAGTATTTGAAAATAGAAGGAAGAGGAGATAACTCTTTATGTTTCAACCGCATGGAATCATTGCCCCTCTCGTCACTCCCTTTACCCAGGATGATTGTATCCATAGGGAAGAACTTAAAAAGCAAGTAAATCGCTTAATAAATGCCGGTGTTCACGGCATCTTTGCCCTAGGTACTACAGGAGAATTTTATGCTCTATCTGAGAAAGAAAAACTTGACGTATTACAAACCGTAATAGATGAGACCAATGGAAGGGTTCCTGTGTATGCTGGCTCCGGATGCATAAGCACTTCAGAAACGATTGCACTATCGAAAAAAGCCCAGGAATTGGGAGCCGATGCCTTAACCCTGATCTCACCCTACTATGTGGCAGTCTCACAGGAAGATATTTTTATACACTTCAAGGAAATCGCAGAATCTATTGATGCTCCGATTCTTCTGTATAATATACCTGCCCGCACAGGGAATAACATCGAATACACAACGGTAAAAAAACTCTGCTCTTCTTGCAGAAATATTGTCGGAATAAAAGACTCAAGCGGCAATTTTGATAATACCCTTCGATACATTGAAGATACGGATGAACGGCTGGCAGTCCTTTCTGGAAATGATTCACTGATTCTCTGGACATTGCTTGCAGGAGGTAGGGGGGCTGTAGCTGGAACATCGAATGTTTTTCCGGAATTGGTTGTGAATATTTACAATGCCTGGGAATCCCAACACGATTATCAAACATGCAATGCTATTACTCGGCCATGATGTGGGGGGTGTAAGAAAACCTGTGGATAGGATCAGTCCATCGGTAGAGATGGAATTGAGAAAAGTCCTGCAGAGAGAATAGGTACGGGCATTAACTATAGGAGAAAGATATATCTTCCTATAGTTGAAATACTTAAGAAGGAGAAGAAAGATGAAACGAGTTGTGTCTACAGTTCTCATCTCTCTAGCGTGCACTCTGGTGGTATTCGCTGGAGGAGGGAAAGAAACGTCTTCTGTGGAGTCAGGGCAGGTGCTTAGAATCGCGCATCCAACCTTGACCCAGAACTGGTCGCCCTTACAGGGAGGAGGCCACCAGATGCGGTGGTATTCGCTCATGTGGGCAGCTCCTATGTATTTTGATAAGGAGGGGAACCTACAACCGTATGTAATTTCCAGAGCTGAACCAAGTAACGATTTTATCACCTGGCATCTTTCTGTAAATACAAAGGCTGTTTTCTCCGATGGTTCACCGATTACTGCGGAAGATGTGAAAGGTACATGGGACCTTTGTGTAGTTCCCAGCACAAAACATCAGCGGGCCGATCTATTCCTGGGGGGAATTAAGGGTTTTAAGGAAGTAGCTTCCGGAGCGCAGAAGTCCCTCTCTGGCATTGTAGTTAAAGATTCCAGGACCCTCGAGGTAACTCTTTCTGAGCCGGATCCGATTTTTGATCAAAAAATCGCTACAGCCCTTATTCCGCCGGTCAAGATTTCCCAGGCGAGAGATGCCAATGGAGAGGAAAAAAAGGAATGGTGGCATCCTAAAAACAAGGTTGTTGTGAGCGGCCCTTTCATGCCTGAGTCCATGGATCTTGATCAGGGTATAGTTGTGTTGGTTCCCAATCCGAATTTCTTTGGCCCAAAGCCCAGGCTTTCCAGGATCATCATTACTACAGTAAGTGATGCGAGCACAGCAACTCTCATGCTCAAAACCGGAAAGATGGATGCACACACGGAACTCATTACTCCCACACTGATTGAAGATCTAGGTCCCGA
>JAGODW010000186.1 GCA_017998025.1 Spirochaetales bacterium | reverse complement strand
CTCTGGAGACAGGGCTCCGCATGATGGGGACTCCGACCTTTGATAAGTACATCCTGGTCGGCATCATCCTGATATTTGCCGTCATCATCGAACGGGTTTTCCACGACCGGAACCCGTAATTTAATAGGAGGATTCTATGGCATACCTGCTTGAAACAAAGAATCTTACAAAACGGTTCGGAGGACTTACAGCAGTAGATCATGTCAGCCTGGGGGTAGAAGCCGGCGAGGTTTTGGCGCTCCTGGGAGATAATGGGGCGGGAAAATCAACCCTCATCAAGATGATTTCTGGCGTATACCAGCCTGACGAGGGAGAAATTTTCCTCTCAGGGAAAAGAATAAACATCCAGAGTCCCATTGAAGCCCTGGCAAACGGTATTGAAACAATCTACCAGGATCTTGCCCTTGCAGAAAACCTCAATGTGTATGCAAACATCTTTCTGGGAAGGGAAAAAACGAAAAAGATTCTTGGCTTTCTGGAAGTTCTAGACCATGAGTATATGTTCAATGAATCAGAGAAGGTTCTAGAACGTCTCGATATAGAGATTCCTTCCCTGTCTGCTACGATTCGCACTCTTTCCGGCGGACAGCGACAGGCAGTGGCAATCTCTCGTTCCATGTACTGGGATGCGAAGGTCCTTATTATGGATGAACCAACCGCTGCCCTGGGCATTGCAGAGCAAAGAAAGGTTCTTTCCCTGGTAAAGTCATTGAAAAGTCAGGGAATTGGCATTATTATCATCAGCCACCAGATGCATGACGTATTCGAGGTTGCAGATCGGATTGTGGTAATGAGACGGGGGATCAAGGCCGGTGAACGACTTGTAAAGGACGTGAATCCGGATGATGTGGTGAGCCTTATTGTCGGGGCAGAAGAAGTAAAGAAGTAGGCTTACCACAGGTTTTTACCTATGCTTTTCAGGAGAACGCTCCTATCCTTTATTAGCCTCATCATGCTCCAGGCTGTACTCACTATAATTTTTGTAGGACACAGCGTGGAACAAGCTCAATCAGAAAATGGTTGGCGGGAGCTTTCCGTAGAAGGCCTTACTGTATTTGATAATTTTAACGCGTGGAAACGTGCTCTCTGGAAGCAAATCGTAGATTTAAATTCAAATGAGGAACTAAAGAGAGCCATCCACTCCCAGACTTCAATTTCTTTGAACGAAAACCTCATCAGTCTGTTGATGCGGTTGGGATCACAGACCGGTGCAGAGTGGATGATCATTAAAAACGGCGGTTCTCCCTATTCAAAACTACTAATCCTGCGAGAGAATAACCTCTCCTTCCCGGATGAAAGGTTTTTTACATGCAGAAAAGATCATCCCTATATTGAGATGGTTCTTCTTTCCGGCACCTTATACTTCACAGGAACCGTACGTGTAAAAGCGGACGATAGATACCTTGATATCTTCCTTCTAAAGCAGGTGGATGAGAATCTCTGCCAGCAGCTCACCTTTAACCCGCGGGTTAAATGTCTTGCTTCAGTAGGAGAATCCTTTAGCATTGGTACTCTGGAGTCTGATAAGTTATTTGCCTGGTTTAATGGCAACAGAGTTTTCACCGCATATGAAATGATCCCTGAACTTGAACAGGATGGAGTCCCGTTTTCTGTTCTTGTGCAAAAGTCTGGTTTAGTCCGGGTAATCGATGCAACAAACAAGACAGAACATGAGGACACATTGTACCTCTCTGTTTTCCTTTCACGCTCTGAATTCCGGGAACAGCTTTCTACAATTAATACCGCAATTTTAAGTTTGACTCTTTTTATTGCTTTTGGAACCATCGTTATTAGCTTCATTCTTACAGACACAATTACCCTGCCTATCCGACAGCTTCGGGATTCAATGGTAAAAATAAAATCAGGGGAACGCGATGTGACGGTTCAAAACGCTTCAAAGGGAGAAATCGGCGAACTCCTCCAGGGCTTTAATGAGATGGCTAAAAAACTCTTAGAGGACAGGGCTGCTCTCGATGCGTATATAGCCGAAATCGTAAGGATCTCAGAGTACAATGACAAGATATTTAACTCTATTCGAGAATCTATCGTCGTAATCAACGCTCAATTCACCGTGGAGAAAGTAAATTACTCTTTTGTTGAGTATTTTTCCGTGCCTCCTGATGCGGTTATTGGGAAAAGAGTGGAAGATCTATCGATCGAATTATTCGACGAAGCGGTAAAACAAGGAATTGGAAAAATTCTACATAATGAAATGGCATTTAATTCTCAGACCCACAGGACTTCATCCGGACAAACGTATGATATTAAGTTTTATCCTTTACGGGAAGCCTCGAAACCAGAGGCTGAAAGACTGCACTGCATTGTTGTTATAGAAGATGTAGGCGAAAAAATCGCATATGAAGAAAAAATCTTTCTAGCTGAAAAGATAGCTAATACGAGCATGCTTTCTGCAGGCGTCGCCCATGAAATCAACAATCCCTTAAGCTCAATTTTAACCAATGTGCAGAATCTCATTGCGGATGAGACAAAACCTGATACCCTTGTTGAACTCAAACTGATCGAACAGGAGGCAAAGCGTATAGCGAGGATCATACGGAAGCTCCTTGATTTTTCTTCATTCCGCGGGAGTGAGGATCGGGGAGTTCAGATAAATGCGGCAATTACAGAAACTGTCCAATTGATCCGGTATGCAGTGAAAAATTCAGGAAAAATCATGATCGAAACTGATCTTCAAGAGAATTTACCCCTTGCCCTTATCGGAGAGGATGAATTGAAGCAGATTCTCATCAATCTAATCAAGAATTCTTTACAAGCCCTCAATGGGGAGGGTACAATAGGTATCCAGACTCATTTCATTCCAGAGAGAGGGAGCATTGAGATGATTGTGGAAGATACAGGCCCAGGGATACGGCCCGAAATTCTTTCCCGGATTTTCGATCCGTTTTTTACCACAAAGGTAGAAAATGGAAACACAGGCCTGGGGCTTTCCGTAGTATATGGTCTGGTAACAAAGTATCAGGGAACGATTTTTGCAGAGAGCTCCCCGGGGAGAGGAACGCGGATGCGGGTAACAGTACCAGCGGCTATCGGATAAAAAGAGCATGAATCAAAGTCCAGCACACTCCATCCTCATTGTGGATGACGAGGAAGGAATACGCCATGGGCTCTTGCATTTATTCACAAAAGAAGGGTTTTCTGTTACAGCTGTTGATACCTGTGCAGAGGCTCTCTCTATTTCAGAAAAGATCAGCATTGATATAGCCATTATCGATATCCGCTTAAAGGGTGGAGAAAACGGGATAGAACTCCTTGAAGCGCTAAAAAAGAATGAGCCGGATATTCTTGTAATTATGATTACCGGATACGGAAGCATAGAATCTGCAATCGAATCGATGAAGCGCGGTGCTGCAGATTATATTTTAAAGCCTATCGAAAATGCAGCCCTTCTTGAAATCGTCCAGAAGAATCTTGAGTTTGTCCAGCTTAAAAAGGACAATACATTTCTTAAACATGAACTCCTAAACCGGGTATATGCCTACGATCTGGTTACACAGGATCCTGAATTCCTCTCTATCATTGCCCGTGCAGATCAGGTAAAAAATTCTTCTGCGTCGATACTGTTAGAAGGTGAAAGCGGTACCGGAAAAGAAGTTCTAGCCCGGTATATTCATTTCACCAGTAACCGTAAAGATGGTCCCTTTGTAGGAATTAACTGCGCATCCCTCTCAGAAAGCCTTCTTCTAAGTGAACTTTTTGGGCATGAGCGCGGTGCTTTCACCGGAGCTTTAGAGCGGAGACTGGGAAAATTCGAGCTTGCCCATAAAGGAACCCTATTCCTTGATGAAATAGGGGATATGGCCTTGAATGTGCAAGCAAAACTTCTTCGGGTCCTGGAAGAAAGTGCCTTTGAGCGAGTGGGGGGAACAAAACGAATTTCGGTGAATATCCGGGTAATAGCTGCGACCAACAAGGATCTTCAGGAACTCATCAAGCGAGGGGAATTCCGGAGTGATCTTTACTATCGCATCAATATTGTCGAACTTCGTCTCCCCGCTTTACGGAAGCGCGGTTCTGACATCCCTCTCCTCGCACATTTTTTCTTGAAAAAGTATGCAGAGCTATACAGAAAAAACATCGTGGGGCTTAGCCCCGAGGTAGAGGCTCTGTTCTGCGCATACGACTGGCCCGGTAATGTCCGCGAACTTCAGAATTACTTAAATCAGGCTGTACTTCTTTCTCAGAAGTCTGTAATCGACCTGCCAGGAATAAACTCAGGGGCCTTTGCCAGTACCCCCTTCCAGGAAACAGGCTTTGATGCAAAAAAGTTTCCCTCTCTCAAGGAACTCTCTTCAGCAGCAGCCGCCTACTATGAACGGATACGGATCTATGAGGTGCTTAAAGCATGCCAGGGAAACCGCTCCCGGGCTGCCCGGGAACTTGGCATAACCCGGAAAACCCTCATAAAAAAGATACGGGAATACGGACTAAACTCGGAATGTACGGTATAGGTATTTCAGCGACGGATCAAGAT
>JAGODW010000185.1 GCA_017998025.1 Spirochaetales bacterium | reverse complement strand
TCGAGTTGCCGCTTCGATCGATTCGATTAGACTTTCCGTAGTGGTTCCGTAGGGAATTTCTCGAATCATGATCCGTTTGGGATCACTTGTGTCGAGTTTGGCCCGGATCCGTACTTTCCCATTTCCATCCTCATACTCGCTCACATCCAGTATTCCCCCGGTGGGAAAGTCCGGGTATAAAACAGCCTTTTTCCCCCGCAGCCGGGCTTTCATCGCTTCCATCACTTCTATGGGATTGTGGGGAAGGATCCGGGTAGACATCCCCACCGCAATACCTTCTGCCCCTAAAATCAACACGAGAGGGATCTTGGCTGGAAATGTAACAGGTTCCCTATTCCTTCCATCATAGCTCTCTTCGTACGGGGTAATTTCCGGGTTGTACAGAATTTCCTTCGCAAGGGGAAGGATCCGGCACTCAATGTACCGGGCCGCTGAAGGGGCGTCTCCGGTGAAAATGTTTCCAAAGTTCCCCTGCTTCTCGATCAATAGTTCCTTGTTTGCAAGATTCACCAGGGCTTCATAGATCGAAGCATCCCCATGGGGATGGTACTTCATACAATGCCCCACCACATTGGCAACCTTATGGAATTTGCCATCATCCATCTCAAAGAGCGAATGGAGAATCCGCCGCTGGACAGGCTTTAAGCCGTCATCCAGGTGAGGGATTGCACGGTCCTTTATCACGTACGACGCATACTCAAGGAAATTATGTTGATAGAGGTTTGCAATGTACGTCATACTAGATCAAGTTCTCCATGATGAAGTCCTTCCGCTCCGGAGTATTTTTCCCCATATAGAATTCCAATGTCTCGGGGATGGTTTTTACAGATTTTACGTTTACTTCAATTAGCCGCATGTCCGGACCGATAAACTGCCCGAATTCTTTTGGAGAAATTTCTCCCAGCCCCTTGAATCGGGTTACCTCGCACCCTTTTAGCTCTTTCATCGCTTGATCCCGTTCTTTCTGGGAATAACAGTACCGGGTCTCCTCCTTGTTTCGAACCCGAAACAGGGGGGTTTCCAGGATACAGAGTCTGCCGGCTAACACGAGATCCTCAAAATAGTTTAGAAAAAATGTCAGAAGCAGATTGCGGATGTGATACCCATCATGATCTGCATCCGTGGCAATTACTACCTTTCCATATCGGAGGTTCTCCACCGACTGTTCAATACCGAGGGCTGTCATCAGATTAAACAGTTCTTCGTTCTGATAGATAGAGGTGCGTTTCCGTCCGTACATATTCTGGGGTTTCCCCCTAAGGGAAAAAATAGCCTGATGGTATACATCCCGCGCAGAAACCATCGATCCGGAAGCAGATTGCCCTTCGGTGAGGAAAATCATGGATTTTTCCCCTTCCTCCCCATCTTCTCCACGATGGTACTTGCAGTCCTTTAAGCTGGGTATTTTCAGGGCAATCTTCTTTGCTGCCTCCCGCGCTTCTTTTTGTACCAGTGTTAATTCTTTCCGGAGGCTCTCGTTGCGGTTGATCTTATCTTCCATCAGCTTTGCAAGTTTCTTATTCCGGTGGAGCTGATCTACAATAGCCGACTTCACCTCTCCAACGATCCAGGAACGTATTTCCGTGTTTCCCAGCTTATTTTTTGTCTGGCTTTCAAAGATAGGATTTTTCAACTTGATCGAAATTGCGCCCACGAATCCTTCCCGCACATCGGATCCGTTAAAACTTTTCTGAAAATATTCATTAATGCCCTTCAACACTCCCTCACGGAATGCCGATAGATGGGTTCCCCCATCGGTCGTATGTTGACCGTTTACAAAGGAAAAGTAGGTTTCTCCATAATTTTCTGTATGGGTAAAGGCAAATTCCAGACGCTGGGTTGAAGCATACACAATATCGTACAACCCGTTCCCACCTATTTCTGCGGCAAGAAGATCTTCCAGCCCCCGTTCCGATTGAAACTCTTTTCCATTCAATACCAGTACAAGCCCTTTGTTTAAGTAGGCATAGGTCCACAGCCGTTTTTCCAGGAAATCCTGGTTGAACTCGTATTCTCCAAAAATTTCCGGATCCGGTTCAAACTCAACAAGAGTTCCGTTTTTTTCCTTTGCTCGTTTCCCGTTTTCATGCGATATCAATTTCCCCCGGCTGAATCGAGCCTCTGCCTTAAGCCCTTCCCGAAACGAAACCACGCGGAAATGGGACGAAAGGGCATTTACCGCTTTAGTCCCTACACCATTGAGCCCGACACTGAATTGAAACACATCATCATTGTATTTTGCTCCCGTATTTATCACTGAAACGCATTCAAGCAGTTTCCCTAAGGGAATTCCTCGACCATAGTCCCGTACCTGTATTCGGGTCCCTTCGAAGGTTACTTCGATCCGGGTACCGAACCCCATGATATATTCATCGATGCTGTTATCAATGATCTCTTTCAACAGGATGTAGATGCCATCATCGAAACTGCTTCCATCCCCCAGACGTCCGATATACATCCCTGTCCGGAGACGGATATGTTCCAGGGAACTTAGTGTTATGATCTTGCTTTCATCGTAAACTTGAGATTCTTTGATCGGCATACCCCCCTACCGTACCACTTTTCAAGAAAAATGAAAATAGGAGGCGTTTTCAAAAATCCGCTTATTAAAAACTTATAAAAAAGCCGGAACTCAATTCCGGCTTTTAGAAACCCGATGGTTCATACTCTCCATCGTGGCCTCACTTACGTTATACGGTATCTTTTAAGATACCTTTCTACGAACACTGCTATGTCATTTTGGTGCCGGTATCTCACCGGCGTTTCCCTTTCGGCGGAGTAGTCATTACGACCTCCTTCCTCTTCTAAAATATATATCCTTTCCCTAAAAAAAGCAACTTTTTGCGAAACTTATTGCAGGGTTCTACTCCTCTGCATTAAAATGAGTGGGATGAAAGTAAGGAGGATCGTGTGAAAGCCAGGCTTCAGAAGTTCCTTTCTATCTTTAAAATGGAATTGGAGGAAACCATGGAGGATCTGAACAACCTCCTGGACATTTACCGGCATTGGGCTGAAAAGCACGATATCACTAACTACGTTTTTCAAGAGAACTCAAGCCTGGTGCAAGCAGAGATTGCTGCCTTACACTCTATGTTCAAACTTGTGGATTCCTTTCGGGCAGAGAATTACCAGACCCTCGAGGCCCTTGTAGAGGATGTGCTCTCCCGGTTTAAAAGCGAGATTAAACATAAGGGATATCCTCAAGCATTGTACGTATTATTGGAACGAAAAGTACAAAAAGTGGTAAAATATATTTCATTAGAACAGAATTAAATTTTTAATTCTGATATAGTGTAATCTATATAAATTTTTATTTTTACTGGAGTCAGGAGGGTTGAATAATGCATAAGAGTAGACTATTAGTTTTTGTGCTGGCAGGGATGGCAGTAGTTGTTTCCCTAACACCAGCTCAAAGTTTGAAAGGAATGAGTTTCAACGGAGCCACAGGGCTGATTGCGATTCCCACGGGTCAAATAGGATGGGAAAAAACGGCAGACATTGGATTGGACTTCGGCTATCATGCCATTGTCGATGACGATGAAACCGCCCATATTCCCAAAGGAAGCATTAGTTTGTTTAAATTGGGGGAAATCTCCTTTGCCTACGATACACAGACAGAGGATGACAATGAAGATATGATCCTTGGGGGGAAGATTCAGCTTCCTACTACCTCTACCTTCATTGCAGTAGGGGTAGATTTCCAGTTTCTAAAACAGAATGATGAAGACGAAACGGTAAGTCAAATATATCTGGCAGCCACCTACCCGGGGAAGTTTTTTAATATGCCTTCTTCTACAACGGTAGTTATAGGGAAATCTTTTGGGGATCCTATCCCGGATTCCGATATCGATTTTGGAATGGGATTCGATCTACTACTCTTTCCGAGCATATTCCAGAATTATATTCACTGGATCACAGATTTTGCCAATTTTTCCTATAGCGCACAGGCGATCGGAGCTGAAGCTGCCCTAAGGGGCACCTTTAATACGGGGATCCGAATTGATATCGCTTCTCATCCCAAGCTTCGAAAATATAAGTTCGTGATTGATGCATTCTTAACCGATGCGCTGGACGATAACAGGGCCTTTTCCATGGGGATCGCCTTTGGAGCGCCTCTAAAGTAATCGCTGCTGTTCAATACAAACATAAGGGGCTGCCTTTTCTTAGGCAGCCCCTTTTAAAAGACCGAATGAGCGACGCGGGATTCGAACCCGCGACCCCAAGCTCCGGAGGCTTGTACTCTATCCAGCTGAGCTAGTCGCTCATATTCCAGAATAAACTCAAAATAAACCTACAGAAAAAGCAATATTCTGTCAATCCACTCCTCGATTCTGGTAGATTCTACATACCTCTTCGTAACTCTCCCGGGTTCCGATGTCGTACCGGCTTCCCGCAAAGAAGTACGCATGAACGGCTTTCCTCTCAAGAAGCCAGGGGATAAAGCTGCCAGGAGCATCGGGATTCATGCCTGCCTGAAGATACTCCTCAAGCAAAGGTAGCGTATTCCATCGATAG
>JAGODW010000184.1 GCA_017998025.1 Spirochaetales bacterium | reverse complement strand
CGTATACCCTTCTTCCACAGATTGTGAATCGTATTCAGGAGACCACCCCTTTCATCCTGGTAGACTTCCATGCTGCTACTACTGCGGAAAAGTACTCTCTATTCTTCTTTGCAGAGGGGATGGTTTCTGCTGTAATCGGTTCTCATTCCAGGGTACTTACAGCAGATGGCCGTGTACTACCGGGGGGAACGGCGATTCTTTGCGGGGCAGGACGAACGGGAAGCTTAAACAGTGTAGGGGGGTTGGATCCAGAGATTGAAATCCAAAAATTCCTTACCCAGATTCCTGAGCGATCAAAGGATGCATGGGATCTGCTGGAGCTTCAGGGTGCCGTGATAGAACTCGGGGATAACGGAAAAGCTCGATCGATCGAGACAATCCGTATCCCCTGTACGGAGGTTCCTGATGAAAGAAATAGGAACAGTGACCCGGATTAACGGGGATACTGTGATGGTAGAATGCAAACCCAGTGCTGCCTGTGAATCTTGCAAGGGAGGGCTTTGCTCAGTAAAAAACCGAACTATCCCAACCAGGAATATTCAGGGAATACTCTTTACCGAAGGGGATTGGGTTGAGATTTCTGTTCCATCTTCTCAGACGCTCTCTTCTGCCCTCCGGGTGTTCGGAGTACCTGTCGTACTTTTTGGCCTATTCTATGGGGGCTCTGGATATCTGTGGATGAATCTCTCGGAAGGGGGGCGGATCGGTACGGGGCTTCTAGGGATGGTAATTGGGTTTGGCGTGATGTTTTTCCGGGGTCGGAACTCTTCGGATCTACCGGTAATTGTAAGGAAGATTGATAAGCCTCCGGAAGTGCATAAAGGGTAGAACGAGTACCCGGTTAAAGTGCGTACTCTTTTACCAGGCGGTTGATTGTTTGGGCCATATCCCGGAGGGAAACCTGCTGGTGGATGAACCCATTCTCAAAGGCTACTCTCGGCATCCCGTATACGATACAGGTTTCTTCATCCTGGCCGAGGGTAATTCCCCCTTCCCGGTAAATGGCACCGATCTGGGTGGCTCCATCTTTCCCCATACCCGTCATAATCACGGCCAGAGCACGGTTTCCGTAATTTTTCGCTACAGATTCGAAGAGAACATCTGCCGAAGGTCGATGCCCGTTTACGGGAGGAGTATCCAGAATATGAGCTACAGCTGCCAGGGGACGTTTTTCCACCACCAGATGCCGATTCCCGGGTGCGATAAGAATCCGGCCGGGCCGGAGGATGTCTCCTTCAGCAGCTTCTTTTACTTCAAGGGCACAAATCCGGTCAAGGCTTTTGGCAAACTCTTCCGTAAATCCCGGGGGCATATGTTGTACCACCACAACAGGGGCGGGAAAGTCGGGATTAAGTAGGGGAAATATCTCTCGAAGAGCATTGGGGCCGCCGGTAGAGATTCCGATCGCAACAATTTCAATGGGTCCGGGCTGCCGTTTAGGAACCGGAGGCTGTACCCGTACCGGAGGTTTTTCCAGTTTAGGAATAGGAGTTTGTGTTTCTACTAAGGTTTCCATGCTTGTTCTAACGGGAACTTCAGAAGCTTTGCTTCGTTTTTGGTGATATTTCCCTCCATAAGCATGGATCATCTCCAATAATGTTTTTTGCACAGTCCGAAGTTCGTTCTGATCTGTGCCGGTAGGTTTCAGGATAAAGTCCGAGGCACCGAGGCTCAGCGCTTCCATGGTAATCTGCGCCCCTTCTGCCGCATGAGAAGAGAGTATGATTACGGGGATCTGAAGGTTCCTCTTTTGACGCTCTCGAAGGAATTCAATCCCATTCATTTCGGGCATTTCCAGGTCCAGGATGATTACATCGGGATCTAACTTCTCCAGTTTTGCAAGTGCAAAGACTCCGTTCATAGCTTTCCCAGCTACCTCTATGCTGGAATCGCTCTCTACGATCCGTCCAATAAGGTTCCGCATAAGGGCTGAATCATCTACAATTAATACAGAAATTTTGTCTTCCAACACTTTTTCTCCTAACGTGAAACTATTTACTGAAGGAATTTTCGATAGATGCATGCCCAATCGGTTTTAACAAACTCGAACCGGGTCTTCATTCCAAAGAGGGATTCAGAATGGCCGATGAATAGGAATGCGTGATTACCCATCGCTTCCCAGAACCGTTCCACCACTTCCTTCTGAGCCGCTTCATCAAAGTAAATCAGTACATTCCGACAGAACACAATATCGAGGTTTCGCAATCCACTGTCATGCTTTAAGTTATGGTAGTCGAATCGGATCAGTTGTTTAAGTTCGTCCTTCACCTGGAAGCCGTTTCCTTTTTTTTCCAGGTAACGGTTTAGATCCTTTTCCGGAATGTCCTGTACCCTCGGCTCCGGATAGAACCCTTCTTTTCCCACCATGAGGGATTTCAGGCTGATGTCGGAGGCAACAATTTTAATATGAAAATCCGGCGGTACAACATCTTTCAACACCATCGCAATGGTATAGGGTTCCTCTCCGGTAGAACACCCTGCACTCCAAACCCGAATTTCCCTGTCTCCTCTGGGCTTTTTATACTGTACGAGGTCGGGTACAACATAGTGTTCAAGGGTTTCGAAGTGGGCTGTGTTGCGAAAGAAACGGGTTAAGTTAGTAGTGACGGCATCTAAGAGAAGCTTTAGTTCTTCCGAATCTTTTTTAAGTTGATCATAGTAGGCGCTGGGACTGGTCTGTTGAATCGCTTTTAATCGTTCCCGAATCCTGCTTTCAAGAATAGAACGATTCGTGCTGGAAAAATGGATCCCGCTGGCATCGTAAATAAGGTTTCTAAACTTTTCAAATTCAATATCCGTTAATACATCTTGCATTCTTATATAAAGAATAAAGTTTATATTACACAAGTGTCAAGATTGACTTTTTTCATTGACATTTGCTTTAGGGGTGCGAATAATACCTGTACATGAAGAAATATATTTTTGTCACCGGAGGTGTGTGTTCGAGCCTGGGGAAGGGGATTGCGGCCGCTTCCATCGGTTGTTTGTTAGAACATCGGGGAATGCATGTCCGGATGATAAAGGTCGATCCGTATATCAACGTGGATGCCGGAACTATGAGCCCGTACCAGCACGGAGAGGTGTATGTTACCGATGACGGTGCAGAAACGGATCTGGATCTGGGGAACTATGCCCGGTTCACGAGTTCTCCCCTATCCCGGGCCAACTCCATAACCACCGGTCAGATCTATCAGGAGGTGATCCAGAAAGAACGCGAGGGGAGGTACCTGGGCAGGACGGTTCAGGTTATCCCCCATATCACAGACAGGATTAAACAGCGGATTTCCTCTGTTGGGGAAGAGCAGGATGTGGATGTTACCATCGTTGAGATCGGCGGTACGGTGGGGGATATTGAATCTATTCCTTTTTTAGAGGCGTGCCGTCAGATGATTCACGAAGACGGGAAGAAAAATGTGCTGGCGGTTCATCTAACTTTAATCCCCGAAGTATTCGGAAACGAGCTGAAAACAAAACCTACTCAGCACTCGGTAAAGGAACTGCGGGAAATCGGAATTCAGCCGGATATTCTCTTGTGCCGTTCTCCCCGGCCCCTGCCGGATGAACTGCGGAGAAAGATCGCTCTTTTTACCAATGTGGAATTCGAGGCGGTAATTTCTGCCCACGATATTAAAACAACTATTTATGAAATTCCTTTGATCTACCAGCAGCAGAAACTGGACGTCATCGCGCTTCAAAAGCTGGAACTTCCTATTCGAGAATTGGATATGGAAAAATGGCGGAGTATTGTAAATGCCTTTATTTCTTCCAGGGATATCGTACGGATAGGAGTGGTGGGGAAGTACATTGATCTCCACGATGCCTATAAATCGGTGGACGAAGCTCTATACCATGGAGGATTCGCAAACAGCGTAAAAGTGGAGCTTGTGAAGATCGATTCTGAACAGGTAGAACAGTTGCAAAATCTGGATGAAGTGTTTGGGACGCTCCATGGAATCCTGGTACCGGGAGGATTCGGCCAGCGGGGAATTTACGGGATGGTACAGGCGGCAAAGTGGGCGCGGGAACACAAGGTTCCCTACTTTGGGATCTGCTTAGGGCTGCAGGTGATGGTGATCGAGTATGCTCGTTCTGTGCTTAAACTTGAGGATGCAGATTCCACTGAGTTTTCTCCTTCCTGTAAAAATCCGGTGATTGTCCTTATGGAGGAGCAGATCGATTTGAAGAACTACGGGGGTACGATGCGGTTAGGTCGGTGGGACGCGCAGATTCCGCCAGGTTCGAAACTGATGGAAATCTATGGTACCGAAACGATCCATGAACGGCATCGTCATCGATATGAAGTTTCCAACACGTACCGGCAACAATTGGATGAGGCAGGATTAAAAATAGCAGGCACTACCCTGGATGGGTCTCTGGTAGAGGCAATGCAGTGGGAAGATCATCCCTGGGGAATCGGGGTGCAGTACCACCCGGAGTTCCAATCCAAGCCTGAACAGGCGCATCCTTTGTTTAAGAGTTTTGTAACAGCATGTAAAGCGTATCGAGATTCCTGTGGT
>JAGODW010000183.1 GCA_017998025.1 Spirochaetales bacterium | reverse complement strand
GTGCTGTGGCCTGCTTTCTCTGGAGCGAATCAGTTAATCGCTTCTATCGTAATGCTTACAGCTGCTATCTGGGTAAAGAAGAAATTGAACGAAAAGTATACGAATCTTGTACTGATTCCTGCGTTCATTCTCTGGGTTACTGTAACAGCAGGAATTATCTGGTATGAATTCGTCATTATTCCCACTCATTTTGTTCGGGCTCCTAATATGACGGATATTGCTTTCTTAAAAAACCAGATTACAGGGGTAGTCGTTGGATTGATAAACGTTTTCATGTTAATTTTGAATGTTATTATGATCGTATCTTTCTTTAAGAACTTCGGTACTAAAACAGCAAAGGCAGAAGCCAGGGCTTAATTAACGGGTACTCGATAGTTTTTAAAGGCCTGTACGGAATGTACCGTGCAGGCCTTTTTTATAGGAAGGTAAATCTGTATGGGAAATCGCACTAATTTTAAGAGACTCTGGGAAGGATTCTGGAGTACAATCGTTCAGATCCAGAGAGATAAAGCCACAGGGATCCTTGAGTTTGAGTTGAATGAAATGGAAAATCTTTTCGTCGTTCTTCTCATAGGTAGTTTTATTGGGCTGCCCTCCCCTCCGGCTGCTATGGCAATAGAACTCCTTCCTTATCTGGAAGAGGAACTGCGCATCATGGTAAGCAGAGCTGATTTTGCCCAGGATCCTCTTGGATCCATCATGGGAATCGTGAACATAGACTGAGATAATGGGGTTTTAAATATGCAGAAGATCGCTTTTTTCCTGGGAAAAGGAGGCGTTGGGAAAACAACTCTCTCCGCTGCTACGGCGTATTATTTGAGCAACAGAGGAAGAAGAGTACTGATCGTCTCGTTGGATCCGGCCCATAATTTGGGGGATGTATTTGGGAAAGAACTCTCCAATAAACGGACACCGATTGTCGATTATTTAGACGGGATAGAAATTGATCTGCAGGAGTGGATCACCCGCTATTTGAATGAGAGCCGGGATGAAATCCGTGCGACGTATCATTATAATACTACCCTAAACTTAGATTCCTATATAAATATATTAAAGTATACTCCCGGCACTGAAGAATATGCAGTACTGTGGGCAATTGAACATGTAGTAAAGAAGTACAGGAAGGAGTACGACCAGATTATTTTCGATACCCCTCCCACTGCGTTAACCCTGCGATTTTTAGCGATGCCCACCATATCCATGCTCTGGGTAAAGGAGCTAGCCGATATGCGGGAACAAATTTTAAAGAAACGACAAACAATTCTTTCCTTGAATCCTGAAGCACATATAATAAAGGGAGCAACGGATAAAACGCAGGACCGTGTATATGGAAAACTTTCCGGCATCCGAGAGCGATTATCCTGGCTCCATCGGTTGTTTAAAAACGAGAGCTATCTTACCGTAATTATAAATCCTGATGCTCTTTCTTTAGCGGAGGCTATGCGAATCCGTCATGAGCTGGAGAAGCTGGATGTTCATATCGATAGTGTCTGTTTCAATAAAGCTCCGAAGGACGGATCCTGTGGAGATGAGGTAAAACAAAGTTTCCATAACTTTCCTATCTTTACGGCGTTTTGGGTACCGGAAGGCTTAAGAAGTATCGAAGACCTGGAGAAGGTGCAGATACCCGAGTTGTCAAAAGACATCGAAGCAAAAATGCATTCTTTTAATTAAATAGAGGTGTTGAATGATAAATTTTTGGATCATACCCATCTTATTGTTGGCTTTATTAACAACATTTGGCTATTTTCGGGGAAGGAAAAAGAACAACTGGATCTCCGGATGGATCGCTCGGGAAAGTGAGAATGCGTTAAAGCCACTGGATACCCAGTATACAAACTTTGGGGGAGCTATTGGGTATAATTTTATCTACAAGCTAGAAAAACCATTTAGGGAGGCTAAAGGAACCTTCACCCTTCTTCCCCGACATTCTATCCTGTATCTTCCCATTTCTTACTTGATCTCGCGGTACGACAGATACTATTTAAACCTTTATGTACAGGGAAAACTTCTGGGGGAAGGGCATATCGTTGCTCAGAAGTATAGGAATAAAGCGCGAAAACTTATTGAAGGAATCCAAACGATGCAGACAGCGGAAGTTTTTCGGGAAAATAAGCGGTATCTCCTTTTCTGGAAGGAAAAGGGCATGGAAGAAAGGCTGAGGAAGTTTTTAGACAAGATCGAATGCCCGGATCAACTGCTCCACTTCTGCTGTTACGGAGAAAATAAAAACTTCTTTTTCTATTTAAGACCGGAGCGGGAACGATTAGAGGAGTTTTTAAAATCTGCTCTCCCGGAGCTGAAGCGTTTCTTTGTCAAAGGAGCAGGAAATGATGACGGAAGAAATGAAAAGGAAGCTTGATATACCTTTATACTTTCGCTAAGATACAACTATTCTTCCCATTTCAGATATCAAAGGGCAGGTCATCATGATAGAACTTTTATCTTCCGTCCCTTACTTAGCCCGGGTTCTGCTTTCCCTTTTCAGCATACTGCTGGTGCAGAAACTATCTAAGAGCCTTGAAATAGCCTTAGTTTTTGGGATCGTAGTTATCGGCCTTTGGACGGGGCATTCTCCTTCAGGCTTTCTTATTATAGTAGAAAACCGGGTCTTCTCACTGGATTCTCTTTTTTTAACAGTGGTAATCGTAGGAGTTATCTGGCTCAGTTCTCTTATGGCAGAAGCAGGAGTAATGAAAGATCTCGTTGGAAGCCTGCAGCACCGATTGCCGAGACGCTGGTTGCTGGCTGTGCTGCCGGCTGTAGTAGGATTACTTCCGATGCCTGCAGGGGCTTTGTTTT
This sequence comes from Spirochaetales bacterium, assembly GCA_017998025.1. GTDB lineage: Bacteria > Spirochaetota > Spirochaetia > DTKZ01 > DTKZ01 > DTKZ01. Next base: position 1,719 of record JAGODW010000183.1, on the reverse strand, counting down.
CTGCACCTCTCCTGGATGATTGCGATGGAGATGAAAAACTCGATCCTCTTTTAAAGACGAGGATAAACTACTGGTTTCGACATGTATGGGAGTTCTGGTGGCCTCTCTATCCTGGAGTGTTGCTGGCGGTAGATATTACCGGAGTTCCTATTTGGCAGTTTGTATTTCTCATGTTTCCCATGTTTTTTGCATCTATAGCGGCAGGATATATCTTCCTATTAAAAAAAGTTCCTTTAGGGAAGACTGTTGCGTCGAATAATGCGCCCAGGGCATTCTGGACACTCATTCTTCCGACCCTCACGGTGATTATCGTTTATGGGCTAATCTTGATTTTTATTCCTTCTGCTGCCCGGGTAAACAAATATCTACCCATGAGCATAGGAGTAATGGCTGGTATTGGGGTGCTTCAATTCCAGAACTCGCTATCCTGGGATTCGTGGAAAAAAGTTCTTCGATCGAAACGAACTATTTCTTTGGCAGTGATCGTCCTCCTTGCACGTGTGTATGGAGCCTTTATCGAGGCTCGTTTACCGCAAGGTGATTTCTTGATGGACAGAATCCGAACCGAATTGGATATTTTTGGGATTCCCTTGATAGCCCTTGTCTTCCTGATCCCCTTTATCAGCGGAATTACCACAGGGATTACCGTTGGATACGTAGGAGCCAGTTATCCAGTAATTTTTCGTCTGCTGGGAAATACGCCTGCGCCCGCTATACTATTTTCAACCATCGCCTTAACCCATACCAGCGGATACCTTGGAATGATTTTCTCGCCTATTCATGTATGCTTGATTGTAACCAATGAGTATTTTAAAACCAGTCTTGTAGAAAGTTTAAGAGGTTTATTAAAACCAGGATTATTTGTTCTATGCTGGGTTGGACTTTACGCAGGAGCTATCTACTTGCTTGCCCCTGGATAGAAATCAGGAGGTTGCCATGTTGCATGTATTGCATGTAGACCGAAGCGAGCTTTTTCGGAAGGTCATGAAGGAGTTAGTGGTTCGGTATGGGTACTCCATCACAAGTGTAGCCACCCAGGCCGAAGCATTAGGGATGGTGGCGGATCAGCCGGTAGATCTAATTATCACAGCTATAGAACTGGATGATGGATCAGCGGAAACGTTAATAAAATCTATTACAAAAGACCTGCACAAGGATATTCCAGCCATCATCGTAACCTCAACCGATTCATTGGAACTCCGGGAAAAGTTTTTTGGTTTAGGGGTTGTAGATTATATATTAAAATCTGAGATAAACGAAGAACGGCTTCGTCGGTATTTTGAGGCTTTATCAGCGGAAGATGAACTATCACGGTACATTCGAGAGTTGAAATTTGCTGTTCTAGACGATTCTCCCCTTATCCTGAAAATAGTTTCCCATATTTTAACTATCAATGGTATAGAAAAGATTCGGCAATTTTCCAACGCGGGTGAATTATTTGCCAGCAAAGAAACATTTGATGTCTATATTTTAGATATTGTGCTTCCCGATATGTCGGGAGAACAAGTGGTACATCGTCTGAGGATTCATCAGAAGGAAGCGATTATCATTAGCATGTCGAGGTTCTCCGGGGAAAAATCACTTACTACGATTCTCATGGCGGGTGCGGATGATTATATCCATAAACCGTTTGATGCAGCCGAATTAATGTCACGGATCCGTATCAATGCCCGGGCTTTTAAGATGCGCAAGCGGCTGGAGTACTTAGCTGTAACAGAT
>JAGODW010000182.1 GCA_017998025.1 Spirochaetales bacterium | reverse complement strand
TAAGTCTTCTATCCGTACACTGTTTTGTTCAGCCAGTCGTCTAGCCCGGGGAGACATTCGTATTTTTTCTGGTGATACAGTACCTTCCCTACGATCCGGCGCATTCTCCAGGGCATAGCTTTCTCCGGGAGTTCCAATTACACAGACAACGGTTTTAACGGCAATCTCATCCCCTTCCTCCCCTATACGCTCAAGAATCGTGCCTTCTACTTCAGCCTCTACATCAAAGGTAGCCTTTCCCGTTTCTAATGCGAAGAGGAGCTGACCCGGTTTTACCCTGTCCCCAGTTTTCACATACCATTTTGATAAAATTGCACTTTCTTCGGTAAGCCCTTTCTGGGGCATACGTACATATTCTGCCATATAGATCCGCCTTATATTCCCAGCCGTTCGCACCGGAGTTTTTCATTTAAGGAAAGGTCCATTTCCGGCTTAAATCCCGAAAGCAGTTTGATCCGTTCGTGAAAAGCCGCCAGTATCATATCCTTCGAGGGGAAAAAGAATTTTTCCAGCTCCGGACAGGGAGAGACCCAGTTGTGAGCTCCGAGGGAGACCGGGGGAGCATCGAGATGGTCAAACGCAAACTCTGCAATATTCGCTGCAAGAGTCTTTGTATAACTTCCTCTCTCGCAGGCATCACTTACAATCAGGATCCTTCCTGTTTTTTTCACGGAAGCGAGTACCGTATCATAGTCGAATGGAACAAGAGTCCGGGCATCAACCACTTCCGTTTCTAGATTCCATTTTTCTTTTAATTCTCTGGCAGCATCCAGCGCAGGATAGAGAGTGGGACCTATAGTCAAGATCGTAAGATCTGAACCGCTCCGTTTTATATCACATTTTCCTATGGGGACTTCGTAGTACTGCCCGGGTACTCCATCCTTTACAAACAATTCTCCTATGTCATAGAGCTTCTGGCTTTCAAAAAATAACACCGGATCCGTTGAAGAGAGGGCGGAATTAAGAAGGCCCTTTGCATCGTAGGGAGAGGCCGGATACAGTATCTTGAGCCCGGGGATGTGAGCCGCCAGGGAACTCCAATCCTGAGAATGCTGAGCACCGTAATACGCGCCCACGGAAACCCGCACCACGCAGGGCATCTTAAGGATTCCCGCACTCATCCCCTGCCATTTAGCGAGCTGGTTGAACAGTTCATCGGCACAACGGCCCAGGAAATCGCACCACATGATCTCTGGAACTGCTCGTCCTCCACAGAGGGCATATCCTACGGCAGCAGATATGATCGCTGCCTCTGCAATAGGAGCGTTGAACAGCCGGTGCCGCGGCACGGATTCGTACAAACCCTGGAGGACACCAAAGGAGTTCCCATGCTCCCGTACATCCTCGCCAAACAGAATCATCGTCGGATCTTCATAGAATTTATCCAGGAGGGCTTCGAACACTGCATCCCGGTAGGAAAAAACTCGAAGGGGAGAAACAGGCCGGCCTGTTTCATCGAGTCCTTTTCGACTTTTAGAGGAGATTTTTTTTGCCCGCGAATTCTCTTCTTTTTGACCCATCACCTCTGGCTTTCTATCGGCCATTTTCCGCACCGAAAGGTTAGAAAACATATACTTCCCAATAGCATCAGGATCAGTTTTGAAATCCATCCGCGGAGAAACAGTAGGATCGATAGCTTTGCGGAGAATTTGGGTAATGGTATCCTTGATCTCTCCTTCGATCTTCTCTACCTCTGTAAGAGAAAGGAACCCCTCTTTAATAAGCGCGTTCTTGTATCCTTCAAGGCAGTCAACTCGCTGCCAGGTCTCCATCTCTTCACGAGACCGATACGCATTTGGATCCGTAGCGGAATGTCCGGAATGACGATAGACGATCGTATCTAAAAGAACCGGCCCTTTATGTTCCTGAATCAAACTCTTTTTTCTCCTGAACGCATCGATGACAGCAAAGACATTATAGCCATCCACACGCTCTGCATGCATATTCTCAGGATTCACCCCTGCACCAACCCGTGCAAGAATCTGGAAGCCCAGAGTCTCGCCATAGGTCTGACCGCTCATGGCATAGCAGTTGTTCATAAAATTGAAAATTACCGGCAATCCGCCCTGATATTTTTCATCCCATAACTTAGAGAACTGGTCCATCGTGGAAAAATTCATTGCTTCCCATACATGACCCGTGCTGATAGAACCGTCTCCCGCATTCACCACCACGATCCCTTTTTCACCAGAGAGTTTCTTGTATAGAGCTGCTCCGGCTCCGATACCTGCAGAGCCTCCAACAATAGCGTTATTAGGATAGATACCAAAGGGAGTGAAGAATACATGCATCGAGTTACCGAGTCCGCCGGTAAATCCAATTTCTCTCCCGAAAAGTTCGGTCATGAATCCGTAGAGTAGGAAAATCTTACCTAATTCCCGTATATTGGAAGTGTTAGTAAATTTTTCCACGTTCCGCAAGAGCGCTCCATCCCTGAAGTTTTTCATGATTGAAAGGAGTTTCTTCTCGTCGAGGCGGCGAAGGGTCGAGAGTCCTCGGGCCAGCACTTCGCCGTGACTCCGGTGGTTGCCAAAACTGTGATCCTCCAGCTCCAGGGCATACGCCTGGCCTACCGCAGCAGCTTCCTGTCCCTGGGAAAGGTGTGCCGGGCCCGTATAAGAGTATTCCACACCATTGTAGGACTTTACTGTGCGCACTCCCTGCACCATATTTTCAAATTCACGGATAAGCCGCATGTCATAAAAAATCGATACTAATTCGGCGGCACGAAACTCACCCTTTACGTCCTTCAAGGTCTTTTCATACGTATTTAAAGGTATATCCTTGAATTTCATAGTTCCTTTCTTTCTTACGTCTGCAGGGTCAATGAATTGTGATGCGGGCATATCAACCTTCCTCGTGAAAGTATGTTTCTATCAGTTTCTCTGTATTCTTCAAATGATTTTTTACCAATGATTTACAAGCTTTTTTATTCCGCTTTTTTAAGGCTTCTAAAATCCGTTTATGATCTCTAACCGCTATATCTCGTGCTGTAGGATACGTGATGACTTTAGAAGTTCCCTGGAGCAGCATCTTAAAAATCATCCGGTAAATAGCTGTAAGGATCGGATTTCCTGACAACTCAACGATCGCTTCATGGAACTGAGCGTCCACATAGCCGAGGCGTTCTATGTTTGTTTCTCTTTTCAATTCCTCTACCAAAATCTCAATTCGGTTTAGAGCGGCCTCATCCGCCGCTTCTATAGCGTGCTCTACGGCTCCTGTTTCAAGGGCAAGCCTTGTTTGCAGGAGGTGCTTGAAATTTTCCTTGTTTAAAATATTTCCAAACCCGAGGAACTCAAAGACGTTTTCCGTGAACTTATCCGTTACGTATGTTCCATTTCCTTGCGTTGCCTCTAGTACCCCATAGGCATCCAGGATACGTATTGCTTCCCGCAGGGAAGTGCGGCTTACCCCCAGTTCGATACAGAGCTGGCGCTCCGGTGGAAGTTTATCCCCTATTTTCAGGGTTCCATCCGCAATAGCTTTCCGGAACTTATCTACGATCTGGCGGGAACGAGAAAGATTTTTTACTTCATCAAACAATGTGTTCATAAATTGGTATGATCACCATACAGTATGATGGACTGCTGTATTGGTGTCAAGCATTGATGATACTTAAGAAATTTATTGACAAACCCGATGAGTATAATGTAAACTGATTACTGATATATTTTTATAATATTAGAAAGGAGTGCTTCATGAAAAGAAACATGCGAGTCTTTTTCTTTGTTCTGCTCGCACTTGTGATCGTTTTAAGCGGATTCACAGGCGGAGCTAAAGAAGAAGGAAAAACCAAAGAACAAGTGATCAAGTTCTCTACGCCAGTTGCCCCGGATCATGCCAACACGCTGGCTGCCAACAAATTCGCTGAAATGGTAAACCAGGGCTCTGGCGGGCGGCTGAAAGTTGAGGTGTTCCCTGCAAACCAGCTGGGAAATGTAAAGGACGTGATCGAATATTTGATGACCGGCAGTGTTCATATGTACATCGGCGGAACATCAGAGACAAGCCTATTTCAACCCGAGTGGGGCGTAATGGATTGTCCCTACCTTTTCCGCGATTTTGACCACCTGATCAAGGCAGCAAACAGTGATGTTATCAAAGAAATCAGCGATAAATTGGATAAAAATCGAGGCGTAAAGATCCTTGCCGCGGACATGTACTACGGTGCTCGACATCTTACCACCCGGAACAAAGCGGTCCGAACTCCTGCCGATCTCAAGGGTATGTTGATCCGAGCTCCTGACCAGCCTGTATACCTTGAAGCGGTACGGGCGATGGGTGCTACTCCAACTCCAGTTGCCTTCTCCGATCTCTATATGGCTCTTAAACAGGGAGTGGTAGATGGCCAGGAAAATCCTATCCCCACAATCTATACCTATAAATACTATGAAGCCCAGAAATACCTTATGCTTACCGGTCATATGCTCCGTGTAAACCTTGTAGGGGTTTCTTCCTCCTGGTACAACAGTCTTCCTGATGACTTAAAAGACCTCATAAATAAATCATTAAAGGAAGCAGTAAAGTATAAC
>JAGODW010000181.1 GCA_017998025.1 Spirochaetales bacterium | reverse complement strand
GTGGATCAGGTGTACATCGGTTCGTGTACGAACGGAAGATACGAAGATCTGGAAATAGCCGCCTCAATTCTTAAAGGAAAAAAGATAGATTCAAAAGTTCGAGGGATCCTTGCTCCGGCAACTCCTGCCGTGTATCAAAGAGCCCTGGAAACGGGGATCCTGAGAATTTTCCTGGACGCCGGGTTCTGCGTAACCAACCCCACCTGCGGGGCATGCCTCGGAATGTCCAACGGCGTTCTGGCCCCGGGAGAAGTATGCGCATCCACCACCAACCGGAACTTCAACGGAAGAATGGGTAAAGGCGGAATGGTTCATCTGATGAGTCCTGCCACTGCTGCTGCTACAGCTGTAGCGGGCTATATTACCAACTCTTCCCTTTACAAAAATCGATAGGAGGTTCTCCATGAAACAATTCGGAGGAACGGTACTGTTTTTAAATCGTTCTGATATTAATACGGATGAAATTATACCGGCCAAGTACCTGACAGAGATTGCTAAAGAAGCATTAAAACCGTATCTCCTGGAAGATCTAAGATTGGAGGGATTCGTTCCCTCCCGGGATATTCCTGGCAAAGGTGCAATTGTAACCCGAAGCAACTTCGGATGCGGATCTTCCCGGGAACATGCCCCCTGGGCTCTAGAGGCAAACGGTATTCATGTTGTAGTAGCTGAAAGCTTTGCTCGAATCTTCAGGCAAAACATGTTCAACTGCGGGATGCTTGCCATAGAACTTCCTCCAGCTCTGATTGAAGAGCTGTTTCAGACATTTGCGAATACAGAAACTGTATTAAAGGTTAACTTTGGCAGAGATACGCTTCAATTCTCAAACAGTACCTGTACAAAATCCTATCCGTACCGGCTGAATTCATTCGATAAAGCCTTAGTAGAGGCGGGAGGCTGGATTGAATACGCTGATGCCAAATATTGAAATACGTTTTTCAGCTTTTCATTGACTTTGCATAGGTTCCATCCTAAAGTTGAAGGATGGAAACTATTACACCTCAAAGAAAAACGGCAATTCTCCTCTGGAATAGTGAAAAACGAGATTTGCTCCTGGCTGGTATAGTATCCGGAGCGATAGGTGCAGGAGTAATCTGGCTTCTCCTGATCTTCTTTCTCCCCCCTATCCCTTTCCGGTATGGGTTGGCAACGGCTGTCCTTCTATTTATTGTAACCGTCTGTACCGGTTTTGTTCTGCGGTACGAACTCACTTTGATGCGGAAATATCGGCTCACCACCGGTATTCCCCTCTTCTATACCCTAATTTTTCTGGTGGGCGTTCTCATCTTTTCCTTTTTATTGGCAAAGATTCCTCAACTAACTCAATGGGCCTCTGTTTTGGTAGTTCCTATTATCGCTCTTGTCTTTGTGTCTCTCGGGTATGCTTTTTGTATCAAGAAGCTATTTCTCGCTCTTTTAAAACGTATCTCTCACCTGGATTTTATTTCTCTCCATTACAGAGATTCTATCATGGAGCATTTACGGCCCCTCCGGGATCGAGCCCGGAGGTACGGGGACTCATGCACCGTGGTTCTCCTTCAGATTCAAGAAAGGGCAAGATCAAGCAACACGGTGGAAACAGACGAGGTGGAACAACTGGAGCAAATCGATCGGTTGATCCGAAGCCACTTACGATTGGTAGATCGCTGTGGAATTCGATCCCGGGACATTTTTTGGATTTTGCTTCCCAATACAGATCCAGAGGTTGCCGACATTCCCTTAAAACGTCTCAGCCAACGATTGGAAGAAGAAGGATTGAAGGTAGAAGGAACAGCTTCCACAGATCTAAAGAATTCCGCTGTTCCTCTGGAAGATCTCCTCCTCTACCTGGAAAAACAATTACTTGCTGCCCGCCAGTAATCGTTCCTTCAATTGATTTTCCAATTGTACAAGCTCCTGTTCTGCCCGGGCTCTTTTTTCCCTCCCCTCCTTCTGGATCCGGAGAGTTTCTTCCAGGGTGGTGATTAAATCTTCATTCACCTGTTTAAGGGTTTCCAATTCTACAATCCCCCGTTCTGATTCCTCCGCCACCCCTAACGAGCCTTCCTTTAATAATGCTGCATTCCGCTTTAAAAGCTCGTTCGTTGCCTGAGAAACTTCTTTCTGTAACTCAAGCGCTTTCTTTTGTCGGAATAAACTAATGGCAAGCACCACCTGATTCTTCCATAAAGGGAGGGTCGTCAAAATAGAACTCTGAATCTTCTCCACTAAAACCTGATTATTGTTCTGAATCAAGCGGATCTGGGGAGCCATCTGGAGTGAAACCATACGGCTTAGTTTCAGATCGTGCAGTTTCTTTTCAAACCGATCTACCAGGGAGCTCAGGTCCTGGAATCGCTGGGCATCTGCGGGATCCCGGGTGCTTTCCGCTTTAGCTTTAAGCTCGGGCAATACCGTGTTTCGCAGCTCTTCGATTTTCAGCTTCCCTGCGGCCAGAAGAATGTCCAGGTCCTTCAGATATTCCTGATTTTTCGTATAGAGTTCATCCAGCAGAACGATATCCTTCAATAGGTTCCTCTGGGCTGTCTCCAGCTCCAGAACTATCCGTTCAATCTGACCAGAAACTTTTTCATACCGGGTAATAAATTTTCGGATAGAACCCACAAGGCTCCCCACCCCGGGTATCCGCTCTAGAAACGATTTATTCCGGGAAAGGCTATCCACATCCAATTCTTTAATCCGGTCGAGGAGGGATGCAAGAATGTTCCCCGCTTCACCTGCATCCTTGTTCCGTATTTCTGCCAGAACCGAATCGGCAAAGCCGGCTATCTTCTGCTGGGCTCCAACCCCAAATTGCAGAACAGCCTGAGAGTTGCGAACATCGATCTTCGCAGCTTCTTCCCGGGCTTTTTCCAGGTCCCGGGGTTCCAGTACCGTTAAATCTTGACTGGTATCACTCATGGTCTCCTCCCTCCTCTTCTTGGTTCTTTCCCTGGGTACTCAGACCTTCCATCTGTATCGACTGCTCCAGCACCTTCAACTCTACATCTAAATCTAGTGCATCGTTGGCCAGGAGGTTCTCGTACTGTTTCTGGAATGCCTCTTTAATTTCTTTTAAACCATTCTCCACCCTCCGAAGAGAATCTTCTGTAGGGGATCCTTCCAGGGTTTTCTCGGAAAGCTCTACGTATTGTCTTAGAATCTTAGCCACTGCCTGAAAATGATAGTTCAAAAACGATTTGGCTGCAGAAAAGTCCTGGGGGTCCCGTTCCACCTCTTCCAGGATACTTCTTGCAAGCTTGAGGATTTGTTCTGCATCGACCCGAACACGCACATCCTTGATCCGGGCTATCCATACTTCCATTTCAAGAATCTGTTCTCTTCCCCGTCCTATCACTTCGTTGCGAAGCTGTCCAGAACCAGCATCAAAAAGTTTCTTCTTTTCGGGTCGAGGCACGAGAAGAAGCCAGGAAAGTCCGAACACTCCTAAGGAAGCGCCGATCGAAAGAAGAAATGATCCTCCCAACATCAGGGTAGCTATAAAGGCAACTCCTCCCATGCCACCTGCTATAAGTCCTGGCCATACTAAAGAAGAATTGGATTCTTCAGATCTCTTCCCTTCCCCAGTTTTTGCAGGAATTGCTTTCTTTTTCTCAGTCATAACTCTTTGAACAAAGGTATCGAAAAACCGAAACTTTGTCATCCAATGAAATACAGGAAATCATCTAAAACCCTTGATCAGAGAATAGATTCTTCTATAACATACCTGAAGAAAAACCATTTTAAGGAGATCAAGCATGGAACTTTCACCTCTTCAGAAGGCAAGATATGCATACAAACCCAAAATGCCCCCTCTGTTAAAAAAATCCGTAGGTTCTCTCAAGGTAGAGCTGGGGAAACCCACCGAAGCGCTTACGGATCGAAAAGAACTGAAAGAAATTTTTAAACACACGTATGGTCAGCCTATAGCGACCCTCGTCCCGGGAAAGAATCCAAAGGCTTCGGAAAAGATCAATGTCGGTGTAATCCTTTCAGGAGGGCAGGCGCCCGGAGGGCACAATGTTATTGCCGGGCTGTTCGACGGAATAAAGAAAGGGAATCCTGCCTCTAAACTGATCGGTTTTCTCGGGGGGCCTTCGGGGATTCTGAAGGATACCGCTGTTGAAATCACTGCAAAGCTGATCGATCAGTACCGAAATACCGGCGGTTTTGACATTATCGGATCCGGTCGAACGAAAATAGAAACTCCGGAACAGTTTGCCGCAGCCCTTTCTACGGCAAAGAAACGGAAACTGCGTGCTATTGTAATTATCGGAGGGGATGATTCCAACACGAATGCAGCGGCTCTGGCCGAATATTTTAAAGATAAGGGCGAGCCGATTCAGGTCATCGGCGTTCCAAAGACGATCGATGGGGATCTAAAAAACGATTACATCGAAACTTCCTTTGGATTCGATACGGCAGTAAAAACCTACTCTGAACTTATTGGAAACATAGCCCGGGATGCGAATTCTGCAAAAAAGTACTGGCACTTCATCAAACTGATGGGACGGGCTGCAAGCCACATCTGCCTGGAATGCGCGTTGCAAACCCAGCCCAACATCGCCCTGATCCTTTCT
>JAGODW010000180.1 GCA_017998025.1 Spirochaetales bacterium | reverse complement strand
ACCTTTGATGTAGTTATTATGGACATGACAGACCCCTTTGGTCCTTCCAAACTCCTCTATACACGGGAATTTTACCAGGCTGTGAAAACATCTTTCCGGAATGAAGCAGGTATCTTTGTTATGCACTCCGAGTCCCCTATTGCCCGACCCACGGCATTTACCTGCATCAGGAAGACCTTACGAGAGGTGTTTCACCAGGTTGAAACTCTCTATCCCTTTATTCAAATGTACGGTACGCTCTGGTCAATTTGCCTTTCCTCCGATACCCTAAAACCTACAAAAATTGTGCCGGAAATGATAAACAACCGTATTGAGGAACTAGGACTGAAAGATCTCCATCTAATTACAGGGGAATCAATCAAGGGAATGGCGATTGAGTACCCTTACCTATCCGAAATCTTGAAGGGGCCTGCTTCCATCATTACAGACTCCGCTCCAGATTTCCCCGATGCATTCATGCAGGAAGCCTGAGCGGCTCCTATAGCCGCAGCCTTGCTTCAATTACTTCAAGGAACCGATTCGCTTCCGTTGCCTTCGGTTTCAACGCCAACGCTCGCCGACAATCTTCCACGGCCTGTACAAGGTTACCTAGTCCGAAATACACCTGCGAACGGCTAAAGAGGGAATCGAAATGGTAGGGGTCCAGGTCGAGAGAACGGGTAAAATCCATCAGGGCAGCATGGAGATCCTTCCGAAACCGCTGTACGACCCCCCGGTAGTAGTATGTGCGGGGATTCTCCGGATCTAAAGCGATGGCTGCTGTAAAATCTTCCAGGGCTTTCTCGTAGTTGGACTCTCCGAAAAAGGCCATGCCCCGGTGAACGTAAACCAGAGCCCGAATTGCCTTTTTCGGTTTTCGCTCCAGAATCTTCGTATACAGATCAATCGCCTGGCTGTACTGCTGCAAGTTATGGGCTGTTAATGCATCCAGTAAAAGAGTATCTAAAGTCTCAGAAAAAAGAGATTCCCTGGCAACAGGCGGACCTGCCGGAGGGGCAGAAGAAGGAGTAAAAAGGGATTCGGTAGTGAGTTCCAGTGCCTCGGCTTGTATCTTGGAAAAGAAACTCTTCCTCCGGGTTTTCAGCTCTGCCTGTAATTTTCGTTGATAGTCCCGAATTTCCTGAAAGATGATATCGGACAAACTTAAGTTAGCATTTACCGCTGCCAGTTTTCTCCGCAACGGCTCGTCGAACGGGGTGAATTCCGCCTTATACATAAGCTCATGCTCCACCTCTGCCCAGGCATCCTGCAGGATGGTGCGGATCTGGATTTCCGCCAGAACCTCATCCTGGCGGAAACCTTCTACAATTAGAGGGCCGGCGATCTTGACAATTACATGGGTGGAAACGTATCCAAACTCATGGGGCGAATACTCTTCTCCTTTATTCTCCTGCTCTATAACTTCGAAATTCCTGCGAATCAGTTCCTCCACCTTTATCGTGTCTTCCAGAAAAGGGCAAACGATCCGTACCCCCAGGAAATCAGTAATAATAACAGAGGGTTCTATCCCATTTGAATGGATAAACCGCCGAAGTTGCCTCGCTTTCTTCAATACTTTGGAGAACAAGCTGTCGAACGATTTAAGACGATACCGAACCGTGGCCTTCATTCCCGCCTGAGTCAGGATCTCCTGTACCTGCTGGTATAATCCTTTTAGCATTTCTTCATAGACCGACTGCACAGTACGGTATCGTTTTTCCAATGCTTCCCGGGAGATCATCTCTATAGGGATCCGAATCATTTCTCCCTCACCCAACTAATTATGTATTCCCACTCTTTCGGACTGGAAATCGGTTTACGTTGCCAGCGCCCTGTAATCCCTTCTTCTAATAGAACCGCTTCAAAATGGTACAGGGCAATCCCCAGATCCAGCTCGACAAACCGGACTGGTTCCAGTCCCCGATCTACTCTCTTATCGATACAGAAATGTGCCTCCTTCTCTTCCAGCAGGACCCGCCAGGGCTGCCTGTTCATGGCTGAAGGAGCCAGCCGGACTCCTTCCAGTGCTGCTCCCCAGGTGTCATCCCGTTTAGGATACGGCTCGAGGGTTTCATAGGTAAAGAATAGTTGTTCCCAGGATTTCCTATGCTTGGAAGCGGCACTCCAGCGAAGGATTCCATCCACCAGGCTTTTTTTCTCTGCTGGAATCCCGATAGGGCTCACTGCAGGAATGATCTCCTCTGGTTGTAAGGGGAACACCTTGCTTACGGCAGAACGATTGAAGGTTCCTCCTAACCAACAGGTTCCCAGACCTAACTTTGTCGCTTCCAGAAGGATACGCTGAAACAAGTACCCATAATCTACCAGAGAGCGATTCCCCCGCAGTACGGCTCCCACCAGATAGGCATACGGGTTTTTTATAACCCCATAGGTGGAAAAGTTATTTACCTCTTTATTTTCTTTTTCCCCTAATACAACTATCTCAAACCTCCCTGTATGGCCAAAAGGCCCTGTCCGCACTTCCTTAACGACAGACTCCAGTTGTCTCATTCTTTCCTCAGGAACAGGTTCTAACGCGAACGTTCGTATCGAAGATCGGGATCGGATGATGTCAAGCATGGGGAACCCGTATATAATCTAAATGATTTTTGGTTTAGCCAGGAAATTATACGGACGCATCAGGAGCTTAACATACTGAGCCCGCCTGTAAGTAAATTTGTCTGGATTATGCTCGGCATTCAGCTTTCCTTTAAACTCATCCAACGAAGAGTACCCCTTTCGTTCCATCCAGGCTGTAATCTCTTGAAGGAATACACCGATCGTAGAAATTTTGTTGCGGTATAACGTGCTTACCACTTGAAACGCATCTGCTCCTGCCAGCAAAACTTCCAGCGCATGGGAAGAAGCATGGATCCCGTGTGAAGCGCAGAGACTTGCTTTTACCTTACCGGAAAGCTGGCCAATATACCTGAGCGCTGTCCTGTGATCGTTAGGATTGGAAAGATTAAACGGATAATCCGTTTTTTCCTTTTCAACGTCCAGGCTCGGATCAAAGAAACGGTTGAAGAGGACAAGACCGTCAACGCCCCCTGCATCGAGTTGCTTAATAAAATTCAGAGGGTTTGTATAGAAGGAACTTAATTTAGCGGAAACCGGTATGTTTACTGCTTTTTTCACCTCTTTAATGATCGACACCTGTTCATCTTCGATTTCCTTACCGCTCTTATTGAAGTCTATTGGGGTAGCGAAAAAATTTAACTCCAGTCCATCCACTCCTGTCTGTTCTATGAGCTTTGCCCATTCCACCCAGGTTTCCCTGTTTACCGCATTTAAACTCGCGATTACCGGAATGGAAACAGACTCTTTAGCTTTTCGGATCCAGCTTAAATGCTCCTCCGGACCGGTATCTTTCAGGTCAGGAAAAATAGAAACCATCTCTGCGTGCCATTCGTCGTACCTGTGAAGATCCTCCTCCATGAGGAAGCTCTTCAGCTGAACCTGCTCTTCAAAAAGACTCTTAATAACGAAGGATCCAGCCCCTGATTCTTCAATTCGTTTAATAAAATCCATTTCAGACGTTAAACTGCAGGCTCCGACAATGAGGGGATTCTTTAAAGGAATTCCCATATAGGTGGTGGTTAAGTTGGCCATACTATCTCTCCTAACACGCGGATTTTACTATTAACATACGGCCTGAATCGGGTAAAATCAAGGAAAAAGCACTGCTCGGGAATAGTATTAGGATCCGGAAAGCAATGCGTTGATAGAGGCTGCCGCCTTTCTTCCCTGCCCCATGGCAAGAATAACCGTAGCGGATCCAAGGACAATATCCCCTCCCGCATATACACGATCCATCGAGGTTTTCCCGGATTCATCCGTGATAATATGACCGTGTTTATCCACGGCGAGCTCAGGGGTTGTCTGCCGGATAAGAGGATGGGATTCGTTCCCGATGGCCACGATCACAGAATCTACATTGAAGATATGTTCACTGCCAGGAATTTCGATCGGTCTCCTTCGTCCAGAGGCGTCGGGTTCGCCCAGCTCGTAGGACAAACACTCGATTCCTACTACCCGACTTTTTTCGTCACCCAGAATCCGTTTTGCATTCTCTAAAAACCGGAAAACAACACCTTCTTCCTTTGCATGGGCTACTTCCTCTGCCCGCGCAGGCATTTCTTTCTCTGTTCGTCGATAAATGACAAATACCTCTTCCGCACCCAGGCGGAGGGCCATACGGGCAGAATCCATCGCTACGTTTCCTCCGCCCAATACAGCTACCCGTTTTGCAGGATAGATGGGGGTATCCGCCTTACTGCGGTCATACGCCTTCATCAAGTTCGCCCGGGTAAGGTACTCATTGGCGGAAAAGACACCCACCAGGTTTTCCCCGGGAATCCCCATAAATTTGGGGAGTCCTGCTCCACTTCCGATAAATACTGCGTCGAAACCATCTTTTTCCAGGAGTTCCTTCAGCGAACGAGTTCTCCCTACCAGGAAATTGGTAACAATCTTAACACCCATCTTTTCCAGGACTTCTATTTCCCTGCGGACAATCTCTTTAGGAAGTCGAAATTCCGGGATCCCATAAACCATGACCCCTCCTGGTTTGTGGAACGCTTCAAAGATCGTTACTTCG
>JAGODW010000179.1 GCA_017998025.1 Spirochaetales bacterium | reverse complement strand
GATGAACTCAACCCCGAGATCAACCAGGAATCGTTCCTCCTGAAGTTCGAGCTTCACTTTTACTCTTTTTTTTCTTCGGTCTACTCTCACAATCCTGCCTTCTAATCCCTTTAATGGCCCTTCCAGAATCACTATACGTTTATTTTCGTCAAGTACGGCCCTTGATTTATGTACAATTTCACCGTAATTCAAAAAATGAAGAAGAAGTTCCAGGTCTTTCCCCTCGAGCGGCTGAATCTGGGTATTATTTTTTAAAAATCGAAAAAAGCCGGGTACTTTTTTCAGCGCCCAATAGTAGGAAGGATCCAGATCAGAAGGGGCCTGGAGAAAAATATAACCGGGAAATAGGGGAGCTTCCACCTGTTTTGTTTGCTTTCGGCGACGGATAGTAAGCAATCTACGGGGAAAAACAATATCCAGAGGCAAGGTTGGATTCATTCCTTTTGCAAGGGAGATAAATTTTGCCTCTTCCCGTGTTTTAACCTGAATGGCAAAGTAATTCATAATACAATGGATTATAAGTTAACCGGAATTCCTGCCGATAGCAATGGTAGGATGAAGTGTAGACGCTTGCTTACGCTGCTCCTTTTTTTAGAGTGGCAGATTTTTTCCCTTTCGGCGGAAACGGTAATGGTTACTGTGCATCGGAACATGACTCAATGGGAGATCCTTTCCGCTGTGGAAGGGGGAGCAATGGAAGTTCTCTTCGATGCGGGATACATCGTGTTTAACAGCCTGGGGGGAAACAGCTCAGGGATTTTCCCTTCCATTGAGGATTTTAAGGCTGCACGTGAAGGAGGAGCGAGCCTATTACTGGCCCTGGAAGTAGAAGCATCCCCCCCGAGTCCTTCAGAACCGCTCCTTCCTCTGTCGGTACGGTACGAATTATTCCTTGTCGCAGACAGGCAGGTATTGGTAAGGGGTATAATTGAAAAAGGAGAGATCCCCCGTAGTGAAGGGGAGCAGTGGGAACAGTATGCGGACCGCTGGGGCAGAGAAGCGGCTGAACGGACGGTTAAGGGGCTTCGGTAAATAGCCGAAAATGGAAGGAGGGATTTCGGGTATGAAACGAATAGGGTGGGTGTTTGTATATATTTCCCTTTTGGCAGGATGGGCTCATGGACAACGTGTTTGGGAAGGAACTGCTTCGGTAGCCCGATACGGAGAATTTCCTCCTTCGGGGATGTACGGTGCATCGAACAGTTTTGATCGAAATTCAATTGTAGAGGTAGAGAACTTAGAAACCGGCAAAAAGGTCCGCCTTGTCATTACAGGAAAACTTGCAGATCCTACGCTGTTTCTAGTTGTTTCTGAAGAAGCAGGGGCTGAACTGGGAATGGAACGGTCTACGATAGCCCGGGTACGGGTTACTCCTGTTGTAGCTTCTGGGTTAGTTCCTATTGTTCCTCCCATAGAACCTCCTACCAGTCCGGATCCTGACATCAATCCTGCAGCTCGTGTTGCTGCTTCGCCTGATGGAGCTGCACCGTTGCCGCCGCCGGTTGAAGAGGTGAGGCCCGTAGATACGGTTCCGTTACCGGAACCTGCACCCGAATCTGCGGAACCTTCTGAAACTCTCCCCTGGAAGGAACCGGCAACGGAAAACCCCTGGAAGGATATGGAAAGCTCTTTTGCTAAACGGGATAAGCCGGTTTTCTCCGGTGCAGAGATCCTCATCGGGCCTGAACCAGAGAAGGAATCTGGAGAGGCTCTTATTTCTGAAAAACCGGAAGGAGCGGAAAAACCTGAAGAGGAAATAGGAATGCAGGAAGAGATTCAGCTTTCCCTCGAACCGGTAGAAATGAGGCCGCCGGAAGAGGAATTAAAAGCACTGGATACGATTCTGGCAGAGACCCCTCCGGCTTCTTCTCCCCTACCTGAGGCAGAGAAACCCTCATTAAAACCAGGGGCTTACTATCTTCAGATAGGATCGTTCGTTCGTGCTCAATCAGCTCAGAACCTGGTGGAACAGTTTGGTCATCAGTATCCCATCGTTGTGATTCAAGAGGAAGGGCAGAACTTGAAGGTACTGGTAGGTCCCTTGAATGCGGATGAAAAAGGGATTATATACCATAAGTTCAGATCCTTAGGATTCAAGGACTCATTTCTCGTAAAGAAAGATTGATCAGTGGTATGATCCCGAATGAAATTCGGAGAGAAGTAGAAGAGCTTCGAGAACGTATTCTGCAGTATCAGCGTGAATACTATATAGAAGGGCGACCTTCTGTCTCAGATCGAGAGTATGATCGTCTCTTTGACCGTCTTTTAGAGCTCGAAAACCGCTTTCCTGAGTTAAAAACTCCCGATTCTCCTACCCACAGGGTCGGTTCCGATCTTGATTCCGATTTTCCGGAAGTACGTCATACGGTTCCTGTCCTGAGTCTGGATAAAGCCTACTCCCCTGAGGAGGTATTCTCCTGGATGGAAAAAGTTTCTCAGTCAGTGGGGCGGCCTCTTTCTTTTGTACTGGAAGAAAAGATCGATGGAGTTTCCATCGTTCTATACTACCGGGAAGGATACCTGTACCAGGCTGTAACACGGGGGAATGGATACGTGGGGAACGATGTAACTCCGAACGTGAAAACAATCCGCCAGGTTCCTCTTCGTGTTTCAAAAAAAGAACTCTTTTTTGTGCGGGGGGAAATCTACCTTCCGGTGGCTCAGTTTGAAGCGTTAAATGCAACGATGGATCCTCCCTATGCGAATCCCCGAAATCTGGTAGGAGGCACCCTGCGGAGGAAAAAGAGCAGGGAAACGGCCCGGATTCCTCTCCAGCTGTTTGTCTATGATGGATTTTTAGAGTCTTCTCCTCCAGAACACTGGCTGGTTATTGAGGAATTAAAAACCCTTGGATTCCCTATTAATCCCCGAAATGTGTTTATCCCGTCTACGGGAGTAAATCTCTCCGAAATCCGAAGGCTGGTAGATCGATTTAGTCGGGAGAGGAAAGATCTTCCCTATCAAATAGACGGCCTTGTATTCAAGGTGAACGAATTAGGAGTACGAGATGCACTGGGATATACGGAACACCATCCCCGATGGGCGATCGCCTACAAGTTTGAAGCCCCCTATGGCGCCTCCCGGGTAAAAAAGATTGAAATTCAGGTGGGTCGAACGGGAAGAATTACTCCCGTAGCCCGAATAGAACCCGTTGAGGTAGGGGGAGCAACAATCGAGAATGTTACCCTCCACAATCAGGACTATATTGATGCCCTGGAATTGTCCGAGGGGGATGTGGTGGCGGTAAGTAGAAGGGGAGACGTGATTCCTGCGATCGAAAAAGTTTTGGAGAAGAACGAATCTGCTCCCCTCTATCGGATTCCCGAAACCTGCCCTTCCTGCGGAGCTCAGCTGGAAGAAAGAGGGGCTCACACCTTCTGCCCGAATACTAACGGCTGTCCTGCTCAGTTAAAAGGGAGATTACAATTTTTTGCTGGAAAGGACGGTCTTGATATTGACTATCTAGGGGAGGAAACAATTGAGTTTCTATGGAATGAAGGTCTAGTCAGAAACATTCAAGATTTGTACCGCATACCCTGGGACCGGCTGCAGGAGTATCCAGGTTTCGGGGAAAGAAAGGTAGAACTTTTAAGAAGGGGGATCGAGAAAAGTAAAGAGGCTCCGTTCGAGAGATTGCTTCCTGCCCTGGGGATTCCGGAGGTGGGGCCGAAGGTTACAGAACTGTTAATAAATGCGGGTTACGACTCCTTTGAGAAACTTTTCAATCTTGCAGACAAAAAGGATATAGACTCACTCTTGAGTATACCCGGTATTGGACCGAAAACTGCGGAACGAATTATAGAAGAGTTTTCCAGTCCGGATCTACGGAATCTGATACGAGACCTGGAATCGATCGGATTCAACATGCACCATCAGCGAAAAGAGGAAGAATCTTCTCTTCCCCAGATCTTCCAGGGACAAACCTGGTGCGTAACCGGCAGCTTCGAGCATTTTAAACCGAGGGATCTTGCTATGGAAGAAGTAAAGAAACGAGGAGGGAGGGTAGTACCTTCTGTTACCGGTGCCGTAACCCACCTTTTAGCCGGTGAATCTCCTGGAAGCAAATTAGTTAAGGCGAAATCTTTAGGAGTCCGTATTGTAACGGAAAAAGAGTTCCTCGAGATGCTGGGGCAATAGAAGATCATTTTATCCTGTTGCTGAGGGGAATGAAAACAGTTACCCATAAAAAAGCGCAGAGAAAGGAAACGATCGTTCCTCCTACAATGCCTAGAAGGGGATAGAATACGGCTACGCCAAAGGCATACACAATAATGTTGGATGAGGAGAGCACTAAAAGTTTTCCTACTGCACGGGTAAATTCTTTTCCTTGTGTATAATATAGAATTAGTAGACTTGAAAGAGTAACGGCAGGAAAAGACGCCACGATGCCGGTAACGTGAGCCGGTATTATTTGAGCCAGGAGAACTACCGATGCCACTATTGTACCTGCAAAAAGAGCACGGATACAGAGGTTCTCTATATGGAAAGCCACCTGTTTTTTGGGAACGCTTTTAATACTTGTACCATATTCCAGATAGAGAAAACCTCCCAGGCTTATACACAGATAGATCAGAAGCGAAATACCCAGG
>JAGODW010000178.1 GCA_017998025.1 Spirochaetales bacterium | reverse complement strand
GAAGTGGTACAGATCACTTATCATAAGGCAAAGGTCTCGTTGGAAAAAATATTGGATATTTTTTGGAAATCCCATGATCCCACTACTCTTAATCGTCAGGGAGCAGATGTAGGGCATCAGTATCGTTCTATCATCCTCTATAAAACCGATACTGAAAAAAAGATAGCAGAGGCATCCAAAAACAAGGCACAACAATATATTCAGGTTCCGATTGTGACAGAAATCGTTCCCCTCACCGGGTTCTTTCAGGCAGAAGAATACCACCAGGATTATTATCGCAAGAACCCGTATGCAGGGTACTGTACCTTTGTAATACGGCCCAAGCTGGAAAAGCTGGGTTTATAGTGCCAACCTATCCTCTATACTCTTCCGAAAACCGGTGGGAGAGCCGCATCAGCTGCTCCACCTCGAGACGCATAGACTCGGTAAACTGCCGGGCATCGGCACGCCGCGAAACAAGTTTTATAGGCAATCCCTCGAGTTGAAGCGCATACATTGCATTCACCGGGTAGAGCTGGTACTCAATAACAGAGGCTAATCCAAGAAAATCCTGTAATTCCTGCGCTTTTTCCGGTTGATCGTTCCAGTGCCTGCAGAGCCAGACATAGAGATCTGAATGGAAGTGCGTCATGATGCCAGAGTAGCCGGCTGCGCCTGCCTTTAGAGAATCGAGGAGTGTTGCCGCATTCGCATTAAACAACTTAAAACTACTCCCGTGTGCCGCCTTAATTTTTGCTCGTATGTCTCCCATCCGGCAGCTTGTATCCTTAAGAAAACCGAAGCGTCCGGTCTCTACGATAAAATGCATTAGATCCGCATTTAAAAGACGCTTATAGGGAGCCGGGCATTCGTAGAAACCGAGGAGAATGTCCCGATCAAATTGGTCTAAAAAGGTTTCAAGATTTCGCTTGAATACATCGTCGCTTTCATGACGATGTACAAGGCGGTTTGTTACCAGGATAAACGCATCGGCACCTGTATCGGCCATCATCTTGGCTTCTTCGATTTGATCATCCAGGGAATCCGCCACATGCCCGGAGACAAGGACCGGCACTCGTCCTCGTGCGAATTGGATAGACTTACGAGCAAGTTCGAGCCGCTCGCGCAAGCTTAAATGGAACATCTCGCTTGATTGACATACGGCAAAGTATCCTGCCACACCTCGTTCGATATGCCACTCGACAAGGGCTTCGAGCGCCTTCCAGTCGATTCTGCCATCTTCCTCATAGGGTGTGATCATAGTCGGGTATACACCATCGGGAATTGTTTGTTTCATAGTAGCCTCATTTGTATCCGGAAAGCCGTGGAATAAAAAGCACCAGATCAGGTATATATGTAATTAAAAATAGGACAGCAATAATGACAATAATCATAGGGATAATTTCCTTTATTACAGCCCTGAGGGGAGTACCCGAAATACCGGATACGGTAAAGAGAAGCATCCCGTAGGGAGGTGTCGAAAGCCCAATCATGAGATTGAGTACCATGACAACCCCAAAATGCACAAGGTCAATGCCCAGCTGGTTGAGAATAGGGATTACAATAGGGGTAAATATAAGCTGTATCGGTGTGGTATCTAGAAAACATCCCAGCAGCAAGAATGAAATATTTAGAATAAGCAGCATAAGATATTTATTCTGAGTGAGAGTAAGGAGGAATGTTGCAATAGTATTAGGTATTTGTTCGATCGTGATAATATAGGAAAATGCAAAAGCACTTCCTACTAGAAGCGAAAGAGTTCCCGTAGTACGGACAGCATTGATAAGACATTGTTTAAATTCCTTCCAGCCTAGCGCCCTATAGAAGAATATCGAAACGATCATCGCGTAGAAGGCTGCCAGCGCTCCTGCTTCGGTCGGGGTAACAACGCCTGTATAAATACCTCCCAGCAAAATAACGACTGAGAATAGTGCAGGAACTGCCTGCAGTGTAAGTTTCCAGAATTGCCGGGGTGAAAGCTTTTCTCCTTCAGGATAATTTCTAGCCCTAGAAATAATCGCATTGTATACCATCAAGCCTATACCAATGAGAAGCCCCGGGATTATACCGCCCAGAAAAAGATATCCAATCGAAGTACTGGATAGCATTGCATATACTACCATCGGAATGCTGGGTGGAATTATGGGGCCGATAGTAGCGCTGGCAGCCGTTATCGCACAGGTATATCCTCCATCGTAGCCCCGTTCGCGCATGGCCTTGATTTCCATACTCCCCAGTCCTGATGCATCGGCCAGGGCAGAACCAGTCATCCCGGAAAAAATAATGGAGGCGATTACATTCACGTGCCCGAGAGCCCCTTTTCGCTTGCCTACAAGGGCATTTGAAAACGAAAAGATCATGTTCGTCACTTTGCCGGAATTCATAATCTCAGCCATGAACACGAAAAGCGGCACTGCTATCAGGATAAAGCTGGCATTCATATTGGTAAGGAACTGCATGGCAACCATATCGAGTGAAGCTGCAGGATTTTCCGAAAGAAGAAAATAAAAGGCGCTCGACATCATCATCCCGGGAGCGATAGGAACCCGAAGAAGAAATACCGCAGCAAAAGAAACAAAAAAAACGATTAGAGGGAGGTTCATTTTACACCCCCTGCGTTGGTAAGATCTTTTACAATATCAACGATGAGACTGATGATCATATCTACCAGAAACACGATAAAGGGGAAATAGGCCCAGTGCATGGGGATGCGGAGGGCATCCGATTTCTTGTACGCCATAAACTGCACATAATTCCACGAAGGAACCAGTATGATTACAAAAGCGGTAAGGAGCAGCAGGTTCCCCGCGATACGCATAATCCGTTGAGTTTGTGGTTTTGCTGCATCATACACCATAGCAAATGCAACTTGCGAACCCATCCGTTTTGAGTAAAGCCCCCCCAGAAGTGCTGTCCAGATAAAGCAGATCAGGCTTAGTTCCTCCGGCCAGATCATGGGCTTGAAAAAATAGCGAGCAATGATCTGCGATAGGAAAGAAACAAAGAGTATAATGAATGTACCCAGCGGTACGTACAGTTCGATACAGTCAAGAAGAAATTTGCTTGTTTTTTTCAACCAAATCGACATAGGGGCTCCTTCAAAGAAAAAAGAGCTGCCTCTCCGCAAAGATTCTGAGGAGGCAGCCCTAAAGTCTTATTTAATCTTCTGGATTTCCTCGTACAAATCGAGATCCCAAGCTTTGGAAATATCCTTGCTTTCCGTCAGATAGGAGTTTTTTGCATAAGCGGCAAACGCTGCGCGATCCGGATTCTCTATAACGGTAAGTCCTTGTTCACGGAAGAAATCAAGAATATTTTTCTCGTTATCGAGATTGGTCTTGTCACAGAACTGGCGCGCTTTTTCCGCTGCCTGCATCACCCATTCCTGCTGTTGTTTTGTCAGAGCTTTCCACTTCTTCTCATTGATCGAAGGCCAGGTAGAATCAACAACATGGTTCGTAAGGACAATATACTTCGTTACTTCATAAAACTTGGCGTTCTTGTCGGTGGGAAGGGGATTGTCCTGTCCGTCGATCGCACCGGTCTTAAGACCCATATACACTTCATTGAAAGCCATAGGGGTGGGATTTGCTCCCAGAGCCTTACCCATAGCGATCCAGGTAGGACTGTTCGGCACGCGGAGTTTGACACCCTTCATCTGCTCAGGCTTGGTGACCGGCCCGACTTTTGCAATGAGGTTGAGCTGGCGAGTACCAAGATAGTAGGCAACAAGGGGACGGATCCCGGTCTTCTGGGCAACTTCTTCAAAGATCTTCTTGCCGATCGAACCGTTGAATGTCTTCGTCATCTGTTCGTAACTCTGGAACGTATAGGCAGCGCCGAACATCGAGAGGTAGGGTACAAACTCTGCAAGCCACTGGGCTGATGTATAGACCATGTCTACCGTCCCTTTACGGATGGCATCCTGCTCTGCTTGCTGGGTAAAGAGCTTTCCCGAATCATACACATCAACCTGGATCTGTTTCCCGGAGAGTTTTTCCACTTCATCCTTAAAAACATACATCGCCTGGGTATGTGCGTCGCCCGGTACACTCACCGAAGTGAATACCAGTTTCACTGGTTTCTGCTGGGCAAAAACTGCCGGGCTCACCAGCATAAGAACCATCAGTACTGTTACAACCACTTTCTTCATAGAAAGCCTCCTTCATACGAAATAATAGTATTTTCTAGCCGCGCGAACGGCTATATTCCCTGTTTCGATATCCAAGGCGGTGCGATATTTCAACCGTTGCCTCTAAAAGCGCAGGTGCCATTGACTCGATCCGTTCAAGGGTATTCCTCTCGGCAGGACCTGAAAGACTTACCGATGCGAATACTTCGCCCTCTGAATTGAAGATCGGAGCGCCGATACAGCGCAAATGCTCCTCGTGTTCCCTATCATCGATCGCATAGCCGACTTTCCGGATATGTGAAATCTCCTTCCAGAGGCGCTCCTCTGTAGTAATTGTGTTCGGAGTAAATGATTTAAGACCACGTTCCGAAACAATCCGGCGTATCTCGCTATCTGAAAGAAACGATAGGATCGCTTTACCTACCGAGGTGCAGTGGAGGGGAGCCCGAATACCGATTACAGAATAGGTCCTTAAACGCCGCTGAGATTCG
>JAGODW010000177.1 GCA_017998025.1 Spirochaetales bacterium | reverse complement strand
GCTCTTCTCATTCAAACAATGGTATTCGGAAATTTTAATGAAAGAAGTTGTTTTGGAAGCTTCTTTACCCACGATATCATCAATGGTGAAAACGTTCTAATGGGAGAATTCTTCACCCAGGCATTCGATGAAAGGGAAAAAGAAGGAACACCTGTCACCAAAATCGATCCTTCTATCCTTACACGTTTAAAAGAAATTGGAAAGCAGCTAGAAAAGCGATTTAAGGAAATTCGGAGAGTCCGGTTCACAGTAGAAAACGGTGAACTCTGGATTATTGACCAGCAACCTGCGGTGAACAAATCCACCCAGGCGGAAATTAAGAGCCTGCTCGATTTCCTCAACGAAGGGGTGGTAGACGAGGAGTACGTCATTAAGGCCATTAAACCCGGAAGACTCTCTGAGATTCTCCATCCAACGCTGGATCTTACATCGGTAAAGAAGTTTCCCTGCGTTACCGGTGGAATCGCAGGTGCGGTGGGAGCCGCTATCGGAAAGGTATATTTTTCTACGGCTGCACTTCTTAAGGCCTATAGGCAGGCAGTGCAAAATAATTTATCGACTGAGTTTATTCTTGCGATGCCCGCTACTTTTGCAGAAGATGTAAAGGCTATTGAAGTAGCGAAAGGAGTGCTTTCCTCAGAAGGAGGGTATGCCTCTCATGCCCCCGTTGTAGCACGGAGTTTAGGAAAAGTAGCGTTGGTCTATCCCGAGGTAGAATTCACAGAGAAAGGGATGAACATTGGGGGGAATCTTGTACAGGAGGGGGACTATATTACCCTTAACGTTCCCTACTATGAATCCCCCGCCATTTATCTTGGTAAGGGTACCCTTACCAAACCTACGCCGGAAAACTCCGGCTTGCTTGAATTGCTGGAGATTATTCAGAAATACATTACAGATTTCGATGTGCATGCCAACGCGGACCAGCCGAAAGATGCCCAACTTGCCCGCCTATTTAAAGCAGCCGGTATTGGCCTCTGCCGAACAGAGCACATGTTTTTTAATGAAGAGCGGATTAATCGATTTCGTTATATGATCGTTGCGGAAACGCGGGAAGAACGGCTGGGAGTACTGGAGGAGCTAAAGAAGGATCAGGCGGAAGATTTCTATGCCTTATTCAAGATTATGGCCGGGTATCCGGTAACGATTCGGCTTCTAGATGCACCCCTTCACGAATTCCTCCCCCATACAAAGGATGGAATGGACGATTTTGTGAAGTATCTTCAGAAACGGAAAAAGAAAATAACTGCCGAAGAAGTAAAAATACGCTGTGATCTTCTGCGAGAAGTAAACCCCATGCTTGGGCATCGGGGTGTTCGAATTGCTATTTCGTATCCTGAAATCTACAATATGCAGGTCCGGGCGATATTCGAAGCTGCTTACCGATTGAAAAAAGAGGGAATCGAGGTTGTTCCGGAAATCATGATTCCTATTGTAATGACAGCATCAGAAGTAAAGATCATTCGAAATGGAAAAAAGATTGAAGGTAAAACTATCATCGGAATCCGGGACATCGAAGAAGAGGTTCGGAAACAGTTTGGATTTGAAAAACCGGTTCACTATCGAGTAGGTTCGATGATTGAGCTACCAGCAGCGGCTTTACAGGCTGGAGAAATTGCTCAATATGCAGAGTTTTTTAGTTTTGGGACCAACGATCTTACACAAACAACCAATGGACTTTCCAGGGACGATTTTAACAACTTTTTTTCCGATTACAACGAGTTTGACCTGTTACCCCAGAATCCTTTCCAGGTCCTGGGAGATTCTGTAAAAGAGATGATTAAAATCGCCTCGGAGCGGGGAAGGTTGGTCCGCCCGGACATTACTTTGGGCCTCTGCGGTGAGCACGGAGCACAGCCTGAAAATATTCCCTTTTCACAGGGTGTGGGAATGAACTATGTTTCCTGCTCCCCGTACGGCATTCCGATTGCAAAACTGGCTATAGCCCAGTTGAATTTGTCAAAAAAGTAAAATAGCGAAAAAGTAATGTAGAGTGAAAGAAAACTTATTTTTCAGAACGGGTAGGAGTGTCCTTACCCATTCTGTAGTTCACTAGATTCGTAAAACTCTGTAGTAAGGCTATTTTTATGGTAGCCTCCCCCACCCAGGTACTGTTCTGATAGTAGGATAGAACGGTAAAAAACTCCTGTTCACAGAGGGCTGAACATTTAGGAGGAAGGACTAAGCGAGGAAAGTCTTCAGGAAATAGGACTTTTCTTAGAAACGTATCCAGCAACTGACTTCCGTTATAGTAATGTTTATAAGCCTTGTGATTGATAGAACCGTCTGCAATAAAAAATTTCTCAATACGCATATTGGCAAGGAATGCTTCACAAAAGTTAATCAGGAGGGTTACCCGGTTTCTATCCTCGGGAGATATAGAAACCGGTTTAAGATGATCCAGGATTGCTTTCCCCTGCTTTACTTGTTTCTGAGCCAGCATATATTTCAGGTGAAAAGGCCCTTCCTTTCTTATAGGGATATTTTCAAGGCCAAAGGTATAGTAGAGATGGATCCCTCCTTCTACTGCTGCCCATGCAGTTTTTAACTCTTTTTCTATAGAGGGATAGGAAGGAGGAGATGGTTGCTGCTCTAACACAACAGTTTCTGAAAGTTCTGTACGAATCAGAGTATACGCTTCGTTGAGGAGCAGAGTCATGCGATGGGACCACTCGAGACGATCCTGGTTTCTATCCGGATGGTAATATTTAATCAGTTTCCGGTAGGTTGTATCCAGATCGTTCAACGTGATGGGTAATGATAATCTCAGGAATGATAAAGCCTCATGGATGGTCATAGGTTGAATTATAGAATAGATCGAAGAACTAAGAAAGATTTGACAGAATAACAGTGAACCCATACAATAAGGAAAGACAACAAAAGGCGGTGACATATGGGAACAGTAAAAGAATTGTTCGATGCTTTTAGTAAAAAGGAACTTCCTACGAATGGCGGATATATAGTAAGTGCGTTTTTCGATGATACATCTACCTACACGAAGTACGAGATTATTTCTTTTAGCAATGTAAAAGATATCTACGCCAATGAAGAAGGTCTGGTGTTTCAAGCGGATGGGCAAAAAGTATTTGTTCTGATAGAACCGGCTAACTATCCGAATAAACACATTGAACCCGCGTATCGAAATAATCTGCAAAGCATTCCCTACCGCATGAAGGAACTTCTCGTTCATACCAGTTCCAGACAGGATCGCATCATGATCGGAAAGGAGCCCGTCATAACTTACACGGCTTTTACCGTTCTGAAATCGTTCGGTCAGAACTATTCCTATATTTTCTATATGAGCGATGATATTCTCGATGCGATGCGAGATTATTTTATGAAGTCTATCTGGAAAGAAGCTCGGGTTCCCCGGGTAGATGCACAGAAAGTAACTGAATTGATTCTAGAGGTATTTAAAAAGATTATCGTTCATTAACGAAAGTTACAGTTCGCCCTGCTCCAGAAAACTATAGTAGCCCTTAGGTCCGAATATAATGTGGTCGAGGAATCCTATGCCTAAAATATCCGAAGCGCTTTTTATGCGGGAAGTTAC
The DNA here is from genome assembly GCA_017998025.1 of Spirochaetales bacterium. GTDB lineage: Bacteria > Spirochaetota > Spirochaetia > DTKZ01 > DTKZ01 > DTKZ01. Next base: position 1,079 of record JAGODW010000177.1, on the reverse strand, counting down.
CTGTTTGTCTTCGGAGCTTGGTTCCAGGTTCCCGGATGGGTGATTATGGGCAATAATAATCGCCGCAGCTCTATCCTGTAAAGGGTCGGCAAACACTTCCCGGGGATGAACAAGGGATCTATTCACTAATCCGATAGAAACTACCCGGATTGCTATCACCTCGTGGGCGCCGTTCAAGGAGATACAGAGAAAATACTCCTGTTTTCTGTCGGAATAATGGGACACCATAGGTAATACATCAGCAGGGAATCCGATTCTTTTATGCTCGGGGCAGAGACGCCGGCGAGAGAATTCTAAAGATGCCAGAATAAGGGTTGCTTTTGCCTTGCCGATACCCGGGATTTCGATGAGGGAAGAGACAGAGATGTCATCTTTTGTACGATCAATATAGTCAAGAACCGCAGAGGATAATTTTTCTACTCCTGCTTTGCGGTTGCCCGCACCGATAAGAATAGCAAGCAATTCTGCATCTGAAAGAGAGGTTACTCCCTGAAAACAGAGTTTTTCTCTAGGCCTTTCCTTCGGAGGAAGGGAAGATATTTTTTCTCGAAGGTACAGTTGCATCATACCCCTATTACAGGGAAAAGGATGATATTAATTCATAAAAAAGGGGCTGTCTGAGAAAAAGTTTTCCGACAGGCCCCATCGTCTGAACTGATTCGACTTGTTTTAAGCTACCCGTTCAACGGTTGGCTGCATTTTTACGTATTTCAGTGCCGTCGCTCTTCGAGCTACTTCTATGAATGTTTCTACGATGAGAACAGGAACCAGATAATCTTTATGAAGATTTTTTTTGCAAATGTCTTTCATGTCTGTCAGGATGGATCTTAGTCCTGCAACGTACGCTTTATGCAATTCGATGGCAGTCTCAATTTCATGGGGAGTAGCGCCCTTGTACTGATGATAATCCGCTATGCATTCTTCCATATACACTTTCGATTTATCGTTCAGCTCACTGATCTTTGCATCGATTACTTTCATAAATTCGTCGAGCCGCATGGACGTCAGGACTAAAATACCTCGATCTCTTTCATCTTGTGTAACTGTCATAAGAACCTCTCCTTGTTCTGAGAAGTGAT
>JAGODW010000176.1 GCA_017998025.1 Spirochaetales bacterium | reverse complement strand
ACATAAGGGATACGGAGCTGGAGCCGTTGGGTCTCTCGAATAAAGTAGTATCCCATGAACACAATTAGAAGCGCAAATATAAGGTCCAGAATCCTCCATACACCTTTTCCCGTAGGATAAAACCAAAAAATCACAAGCATAGCAAAGAGTAAGTGGAGGGGCTGCTGCAAAAGCGGATGCAAAGGAGAGATTAATGCGAGATACAGCTGAAATCCAGTCCATGTGAGGGCAAGAATCAGGATGGGAATTTTCTTTATATCCATATTTTCGCCTTTTTATCACTTATATACAGAAGCTGCCCGGGAATACGATCCCAGGCAGCACTCGCTGAAAAGCCAGAAAAACTTACAGCTACTTCATGTAGCCCATTTCTTTAAAGTACCGTACTGCACCCGGATGAAGAGGAGCACCGCTTTTCCCGGGCATCCAGGCAGTTTTGGGATCAAAAACAGAAATGGCTGCATGTGCATCTACCAATGTTTTTTTGTTTTCGCAGATCTTTTTTGTAATCAAGTAGGCAATGTCTTCCGGGAGAGATGCTGATGCAAGCAAAACGATCCCTGTGCTCATGGTTAGAAGATCCGTTTCCTGCCCCTTCCAGGTTCCTTTGGGCATTACAATCTTATCCCAGCCTAGATTTGCCAGCTTTTCCTGCTCCTCTGGCGTCATACCGATAAAGTGTACACTTGTAGTCATAGAAAGTTCAGTAATAGCTGCCTGACCTTCTGGAATATGGTCGATTGTTAGATCCGCCTTATCATCCCTCAGCATACTTACAATTTCCATAGGCGCAACATGATTTACACTACCTCCCCATGATTTAATATCATCGTAAGTAGCCCCATTAATTTCAAATACATGCCTACATGCAACTTCTCCCAGACCTCCAACAGTTTTCACCGCAACACGGACAGGATATTTCGCTTTAACTATATCAGCTACTGATTTGAATCCTGTCTTCTTCACAAACTTATCCGTAAAGATGATTGCAATATAGGGAGCATCCATTCCTCCAACTAGAGCTGTTACTCCTTCCGCCTTAGGTCTGCCCAGTACAATACCTTCAACAGCCCATTTTGCAGGAGCCGCATTTCCCAGGGCCAGATCTGCTTTTCCCTGTGCAATAAGATAAGGCGCGCTTACCCCACCTCCTGTCGTTTGAACATCAATAGTGGAGCCTTTCGGAAGTTCTGGTTGCACTAATTGAGTAATAGTAGATGCGTAAACATACATACTGGTTCCGAGGCTCATTGTTGCAAATTTCAATGTTATTGGAGATGTTGTTTTACTTAGCACAGGGGTTGCAGTGCCAGGCTGAGGAGTCGAAGGAGCAGGTGTCTGCTCTTTAGCACCACCAGCCCATACGCCTGTAGTTCCCAACAGTACCATTACCAGAAGAGAAACAAATATTTTTTTTGTCATAGAAAACCTCCCTTATTGGTGGTTTATTTATTTAATCCCTCTACGAGGGATTTTACCAAGTAGAATCATAGAAGCTGTGCCTCCAGCTCATCCAACAGCTTTTTCGCCTTTAATAAAAAAGCTTCCGGATTATATTCTTTTTGAAATGTTTCTATGGAAATCCATTCTTTGTAACCAGACTCTTTTATTGCTCGAAACGTAGCGTAGTATGAATCCGTTATACAGAAAGGAAGACCTCCAGAAGGAGAGTTGAAATGAATATGGCGTATAGTTGATGCATACTGCCTAAATAATACATTCCAGGGTTTCGATTCTTCCTGTGTATTATGAAAGTCAAAAATTGTAGCAACATGGGAAGAAGAAGCTTTTTTTAAGATGCTATCTACTTCCTTTAAGGTATTCAGAAAATTTGTTCGATTCCGCGGAAGCGGTTCCAATAACAAGGTAACTCCATTTTTCTCTAGACAGGGGATAAACTGTTCAAGCTCAGATAAAAATACCTCTTTTGCTTCGGCATTTGTGTATCCAGTATAAGATCGTTGATCTCCCGAGCCTAGTACTAATAGTTTCCCTCCTAAGTAGGCGCATTGGTCTGCCAATGCAAATAACCGTTTCCACGCATTTTTTCGTATATCATCCTTTGAATCTAAAAGGCACAATCCGTTGGGAAACTTTAGCAACCAGTGGAATCCGACACAAACTAATCCTTCAGATTGCAGCACTGTTTTTATTTCTTGTAGTTCTTGTTCTGTTACAGTTAGAGGGTCTGAAAACAAGGTGAAAGGAGCGATCTCTATCCCCTGAAATCCATACTTTGCTGCGGCCATACATGTAGCGGAGAAGCTTAGACCATTGAAAATATCGTTACATATCGCCCGATTCATTCTTTCTTCCCCATTTCGCTCAAATATTTATAAACCGCTGCATTGTCCAACTCTCCCAGACCCTCCTGAAGCATCTTCTCCAGTAAAGACCGGTGAGCTTCCATTAAAGGGAGAACCTTCCCGCCCTGCTGGGCATATTTTCTAATAATCTCCAGGTCCTTGTAGTGCTGGACTACCTTTGACTCTGGAGAAAAATCCCTCTTCAACATTTTCTCGCCTTTCACATCCATTGCAGCAGAGTATGCCGGGGTTTCGCGGATCAAGTGAAAAAATTGCCTGGCATTAAGACCCAAGGATTCTGCAAAGGCAAGTCCTTCTGCAAAAGCAAGTCGATTCAAACCTAACACCAAATTCGTTGCCAATTTCGCTTTAGAGCCACTTCCTGGAGGCCCCAGATAAAAAACTTTTTCTGCCAGGGTCAGCAGAATGTCCTCGTTCTTTTCAAAAGCCTCTCTTTCACATCCAACCATGAACACACCTTTTCGTTCACGAATTTGACGGCTCGATCCGGATATGGGAGTGTCTAAATAGAATACTCCTCTACTCGCCAGCCGTTTTGACAAGGCTATAGTGTCTTCAGGATCTCCTGTAGTTGTATCAAGAATAAAACACGGGGAAGGATCCGCAGAAAGGAGTCCATTCTGCCCCTCACAAAGTGTTACTACATTGTCCGTCGTCATCACAGAAATAAGAACTCGCTCGCAAACTTTCCCAATATCGCAAGGGGAATTTTCAGGAATAGCTCCCTTTTTTACCAGAGGTTCCGTTTTTTCATAGGTCCGATTCCAGATATGAACCTCAAATCCGTTCTCTAAAAGGACTAAAGAAAGAGCTGATCCAACCAGTCCAGTCCCTAATACCCCTACGACTTTCTTCGATTCATCATGGGTTCTCATTTTTTGATCCTGCCACATCTGACGATATTCTGAATTTATATAGAAATCGTTTTCTATTATTTAGTTTAGTTTAACACCGCTTTTTTGTCCTGTCAAATAATTTTTTAAATGCATATTTTATTTAAATATAAAAGATTATTTATTACTTTAATAAAAGATATTTAAACTCATATCACTACTAATCGGATTTTCTAACTATTTTCCTTGACAAAGGATAAATCGTTCTCTAGAATAGTCTATGAAGCGGGAATAGAAACAGTGCATCAAAATAAACGTGTTTCAATTCGTGACGTAGCCATAAAAGCCAACACGTCCATTACAACGGTATCCCGGGTATTGAGTAATCCCTCTTACCCTGTATCCAGAGACCTGCGGGAACGGATACAGGATGCGATCAAAGCACTGAACTATACGCCCAACAGCGCTGCACAGATGTTAAAGAAGAGCTTCAATAATATCCTGGGATTAATTGTGCGGGATATTGCCAACTCTTATTTCGGGGAGATCGCCAAGGGGGTCACTGAGCAGGCTATGAGAGAAGGTTTCCTTTGTTTTGTATGCAACACAGAGCGTAATGTGGAGCGGGAAATCGAGTACCTGGAACTCCTCTGGAGGCACAAGGTGAAGGGAGTGATCCTGGCAGGGGGAGGAATCGATGTACGTCCCTACCAGTCGATTCTACGCAAACAGCTCCAGCACGGCCATCAGTACGGTCTCCGTATCGTAGGAATGGCGCCTCAGACCCTGGAGATTCCCATGGTTACTATCGATTACAAAGAGGCAGCAAGGTCCATCATCCAGCACTTGATAGGTTTCGGGCATACCCGGATTGCCATGATAAGCGGGCTTTCTACCGTTCTAACGGCACAAGACCACAGGGAAGGATACCAGGCAGCCTTAAGCAGCCATGGGATTCCCTATCGGGAAGAGTTTTTCCTCCATGGGGATTTCACCGAACAGGAAGGGTACAACTGTGCTCAGCGGCTCAGGGTGCGCGAACACAACATTACTGCCATTGCCTGCGGCAGCGATGCTATGGCCTTAGGGGCTATCCACTACTTGAACGAAATTGGAATCCATATCCCCAGAGAAGTATCTATTGTCGGCATTGGAGATATTCCCCAATCAAAATTCACCGTACCTCCCCTCACTACCCTCCATGTTCCCCGGTATGAAATGGGAGTGCGGGCAGTAGAAATGATCACGCGGCAGGAGGAACCTTTACCCGGTGAATGCATACTCTTTAAACCCCAGCTGGTGGAGAGAAAATCCGTAGCACCTCCCCCCCCATCAAACTAACATATCCGAAACAACTGATCAGGAGAAAAAAATGTTTACTGTAGATTGTCAGTCTCATGTGTTCCCAAAAGAGTTTGCAGATCTCCTAACAAAAAACAGCGGTTGGGTGCGGGCTGAACCTGCAACAGACGGGT
>JAGODW010000175.1 GCA_017998025.1 Spirochaetales bacterium | reverse complement strand
GTCCCATTGAAATCCAAGCCACCGGACATCCTCCTGAATAGACTCTACGTATTCTACTTCCTCTTTGGTAGGATTCGTATCATCAAACCGGAGGTTGCACGTCCCCCCATAGTCCCGGGCTATTCCAAAGTTCAGGCAGATCGATTTCGCATGCCCAATGTGAAGGTAGCCGTTCGGTTCTGGGGGAAACCGGGTTTTTACATAGGTATATTTTTTCCCCCTGAGGTCTTCATCGATGATTTCCCGGATAAAATCTTTTCCCGTAGCTCTATTTTCGTCTGCCATACCCTGTTCCTATTTTAGCTCTGTTTTCCTAATATACTATAGCAAAACTGAATGGAGCGTGAGAAGGTGTCTCAGGAGAAAAGTCGGGAAATTACCAGCTTAACCAGCCGCACGGCCCCTTTCACTTTTGTATGAAATGCGGGAGCGGCTATCATATCAAGAGCACCAAGAAGACCGTTATAGACAACCTCGCTGTATGGCTGCCAGAAGATATTGCGGGAAAGCCTGGGAAACCGTTCCCGTATTACAACCTGTATCTGGGTCATTTCCTCGATTCCTGCCTCCCCATGACTCCTTCCAATTCCCGATTGTTTAAATCCTCCCCAGGGAGTTTCAGCCATTCCGTGGGACAAAAGATGATCGTTCAGGGTAACTACTCCAGCCTGCAAACGGTTGGAAACCCGTTTTGCCCGGTTTCGGGACAAGCTCCATACCGAGGCGGTGAGCCCTAGATTAGAATTGTTGGCCCGGCGAATCGCCTCATCTTCCGAATCTACGGGAGAAACCGCAAGGATGGGACCAAAGGTTTCTTCCTGCATCAGTGCCGTTTCGTCGGAGTCGACTTCAATTACCTGAACCGGATAAAAGAGACCGGCATTGGGTTCCTCTCGTCGTAAAGAAGAGGCAAGGATACGTCCTCCCCTCTGCAGGGCTTCCTCCACCTGAGTTTCAACTTTTCTTTTCTGTTCCCTGGTAGTGAAAGATCCAATGTCAACCTGAAAGGATTCTGAGTCAGGCCCCTGTCGGAGGGCTTCTACTTCTTTTCGCAGCCGGGTAAGGAAAGGATCGTACACGGAACGCTCTACGTAAATTCTTTCCACTCCTCCGCAGGACTGTCCACAGTTGGAAGCCCCTGCCCACACAGCGCAAGCTGCAGCCCGCTTCAGAGGAGCATCGGAGAGAACAATCATAGCATCATTTCCCCCGAGTTCCAGACAAAGTGGGATCAGCTGTTTCCCTGCTTCCTCCATCAGTTTTTTCCCTGTTTCAGTAGAACCGGTGAAGAAAAGCTTCTGAATCCCTGAATGGAGGAAAACGGATCCGGCGACCTTTCCGGGGAGGTGAGCCAGTTGAAACAGTCCCTCGGGAAAACCTGTGGAAGAAACCATTTCACGGATTAGTTCACCTACCGGCTGGCACTGGGTGGCTACCTTTAAAATAACCCCGTTTCCGGTTAGCAAAGCTGTTGCAACCTCGTGTACCGGTATTCCGAAAGGATAGTTCCAGGGGGTGATGATACCTACCACTCCATAGGGGACCCGGTGCTGTACAGAATGTTTATTAAAAAATAGAATCGAACAGGAGCCCAGGGTTTTCGGTTTGGTTACGAACGGAACTCTTTTGGCATAGTATCGCCATCCCAGGGCTGCGGGCAGCACTTCTGTAGATAGGGCTTCGGTACGGGTTTTTCCGGTGCAGCGAGAAATAGTGAGGGCGATCCGGTGGGCATTCTCCTGGATCCAGCTAGCGGCGTTTAGAGCTGCCCTTTTTTTCACGGGATAAGGTTGGTTTTTCCATTGTTCCTGCACCTCCCGGGCCCGGGTAATCATACGGATCACATCCTGGGGATCGTGTTCCTGTACTTCCTCCATCCTTTCCCCGGTAGCAGGGTTATATAGGTATGTACCGGTAAGATGTGGCCTATACAGAGGATTTTGTTTTAGAATAGAGGGTTCCATTTCTCCATCTTTTTTCTTCGTTGCAAAAGTTTACCATTACCGGAGGTATTGGATCAATAAACAATTGACAGAGTTCCAGGGAACCAATAAGCTAAATAGTTAGTTAATCATGATACAGATAGGGAGGGTAGAATACAATCGATACGAAAATTGAAAGAATAAAACGCTCGCATCTCAGAAATACGGATTCTCGGGAACGGATTCTGAGGGCGGCAGAAAAACTTTTTTCGCAGAAAGGGTTTGATGCTAGCCGGGTGGAAGAAATTTCTGAAATGGCCCGGGTAAATAAAGCGTTAATCTACTACTACTTTGAAAGCAAAGAGGCAATACTCCGGGAGCTGTTTAGAAAATTTGTAGACGAGATCCTTACCGAAGAGGATTTGTCCGATATAGAAAATATTCTCGATTCACCGGAACAGATGCAGGAGTTGTTTCTCCGAAACTTACTTATGTTAGAAGAACGAAAGGACCTTCTGCAAATTTTCTTTATGGAAGCGTTAAAAGAGCCGAAAGGGGATTTTTTTGCCGATGGATTCCTGGAATCGATCCTGCGTTGTCATAAGGAAACGATGCAGCAGACAAATATGAAACTTGATGATCCCCAGGATTTCCTGGTACTGGAGTTTTTTACCGCTGTTATGCCTGTAGCGAGTTATGTGTTATTTAAGGATCACTGGTGCCGGAGATTCAGCCTAACCGAAGAGGTATTACGAGAAAAATTTATTCAAATATTCCTGAAAACACACCTTACCTATACGAAGGAGGTGATGGGTTCCCGGAAGAAAGACTAAATCCTAATCCTACTAACCGTAGGGGAGTGGATTTTTCTACTATTTCCTCTGTATCGTTGTTCCATACCGCTGTTAAAAAGAGTTTTAGTTTCTGGCTCCCCGAATTAAGGGAAAATCCTACATCCAGTTTCCAAGCAATATCCCATCCTCCTTCTCTGAGGGCTAACAAATCTACTACCGGCGTAAGGAACCCTTCTACATTCGGAGTAATATAGTAAACTGCCTCCATACCCAGCCTGTGTAGCCAGACAGTACGGGGTTCCGGGATATCCTTCGCCTTCCAGTAGTCGAAAAGATCCACAAAACCGGTTCGATAATAGAACGTACAGGATATCGATTCCATCTCCAGGGGAGGTAGCACGATGCCTGTGACAATCCGCTCCGAAGCAGGATTTTCAAATGATTCTGAGTTTGTTCTTTTTATCCGCAGGGGATGATTGCTCTGTCGGGAGTATTCGGCAAGAATATGAAAGCCGCGTAAATTCATCGCTCCATAGATCCCGTACTGAAATTGAACGCTGTTCATCCACCACTCGGCTGTTGAAGCAGGAGTGTCTCCCGGTGCAAGGGGACCAACGATCAGGAATGTTCCATAGGAAAGTTTCAGGGCAAAGATCCCTTGATGCTGAAACAGGCCAAAGGAACCGAGTATCTGGATATGAAAATCATCGGTTTCACTGGACCGAAGGGCAAAATTATCGTACCGGAGCTGGAGAAAAGAAGAGGGGAGAAAGGGGGATGTGTCAGGCTGGATTCCGTCTAAGGCATCGAATACAGGGATCGGATCGGGGAAATCCCTTGCTAAGAGGTGGGAAGGGATCGACAAAAGGAACAGAAGAAAGATCGGATATGCACAGGCATGGTTTTTCATGCTCAATAGAGCCTCTTTTAAAACTAGTATTTTTCATCCAGGCGATTTTCAAAAATCCCTATTATATTATATAAGTGTTTACGAATTTCGCCGGGTTAGCAAGGTGGATTTTTGAAAACGCCTCAATGAATAAATTTTTTACGCAGCCAATCCAGATTAGAGCCGGCAAATAGGGCTGCGTACAAGGTGAAAGTAGTTCCCAGCACAAGGGGAACCCATATTTCCAGACTTCTCCCCGTATGGTTTACCAGGGTCACCAGTACCGTGCTAAAGGGTAATCCCAGGATTCCCAGGAAAAGGAAGATGCCCGGTACAATCCAATTTCCCGGGGAAGTGCTACGGAAGGGAAGCGGGGCAGTAAGACGCTCTGCTTCTGCGATAGCTTTCAATACCGATTCTGCCACATCCGGGCATGGAATCTTTTCTACGGAATCTCTGCAGGAAGAAAAAGCAGCCTCCATCTGATGTACCAAACGGCGGCAATGGGGACAATTATCTATATGTTCTTGAAGTTCGGGAGGAATAGGCTCACCCTGATCCAGAACAAGGTAGTGGTCGATGGCTTCTTTACAGATCATAGGGCCCCTCCGCTTCTGTGCCGCTTAACATCTCTCGTAGTTTATTCTTTGCTCGAAACACATGGGATTTTACCGTACCCAGGGGAATGTCCGTGATTCCAGAAATGTCCTGATAGGTCATGCCGAACGAAAAATACAGTTCGAGGCAGATCCGGTATCGTTCCGGCAGCTCTTCCAGGGCTCGCTCCAGGGCGGCAACTGCTTTTTTCTGTAGATGGAGGGATTCGGGTCCTGGTTCCGTCGAATGGATATCGAAATCTTCCGGCAGGGAAACGCTGGGTTTCCGCTTTCGATTCCAGCTTACCCCTAAGTAGTATGCAACCCGGAATAGCCATGTATAGAATCCTGATTCTCCTTTGAAAGTACTGAGCCGCTCGTACGCCTTGAGAAAGACTTCCTGGGTAAAGTCGCGGGCGTCTTCTCCATTTCGGAAGAACTTGATACCC
>JAGODW010000174.1 GCA_017998025.1 Spirochaetales bacterium | reverse complement strand
GAGAAGACTGATCGAGGGCAGAGGTTCCATACACCGTACAAACCATACAAACGGAAAAGAAAAACAGCTTAAACCCCTTCATGCTGCGCAGAGCCAGGAGAAACTCCTGTTATGCAGGGATGATCAGGTGAGGCTCTGATTCTTTTTCCCGTAGTAGTTCTTCGCAAAATCCTGCATAGTCTGGATATCCTTATCTTTGAAGAGGGTCGGTGTCCCAATCAGTTTTGCAAAGAGATATATCTGCGCATTTTTTCTAGAACCCTGCTCACCTTGAGCGCCTTCTTCATCGTTTCCCCTACAGAGAGCGCTCCATGATTTGGAAGCAGTACAGCATTGTGTTGACCCAGTGCTCTTCCAGCTGATACTCCAAGTGCAGGAGTTCCACATGGGGTGTCCTCCTTTTTGGATTTCCCACTATGAGAGTATCAATAGATACAGAGCAAGGAGACACCCTTTTTTTCAAGATTGTTGGGATCAATTTTCGGGAAAAGAGAGGGTTTTTGCTTAAACTAGCCCGTTAAGACCCTTTTTGTAGGGTAAACTATTTTTATGTGTGTTTCTATGCTCTTTCTTTATGATCTCTTGCGAGCAACGGCAAAAGGCTCTTCTTTACTTTGAATTGGAGTTTTCATTTGTTTGTTTTGATAGATCTTTTAGAAGGTTTCTCACTTCTTTCGTACTATCTACCCTATACTTTGCTATGGACTGGCCTGCCCCCACTTTTTTAGGACAAGCCAATAACCGGGGCTGCGGCCTTTATTGATGTCAGAGTGCTTTACTTCCAGAACACGATTTCCTTACAATATAGAGATCTGGTAGCTGCTGATAAATTCATACAATGCTTCTTTTAATTCTGAGATACGGATTAAGGCAAGATCAGGTTCAACTTGACGGTAGTGCCAGGCGAGAAAAAAATCCTTTTTTTCAACAAAAGAACCGGGGATTCTCAATGCAAATCGCTCCATAATGGGGAGGATGACTTCCCTCCACTCTGTCTGCTCTGAAATCATTACTCGCCAGGGCTCATCAAGAGGCCGTAGCCATACTCCATGACCTGCGATAAATCCGACCTTCAGCTTACCCGGATGGGTTTCTAAAAACTCTCTGTCCCTTCCGCTCACAATAACCACAGTATTTCTGAAGCTTTTGATATTTTTGTAACAATCTTCTTTGGATGGGCCGCATGTGTTTCTTGCTGGTTAGTCGTCGAAAACCTCTCGTTTTCTCAATATTTTCCAGGAAGTCTTTTACCCATACCTCAAGAGAATAGGTTAGGATCCGCGCTAAGAAAATGGCGTGCATAGTCATACGTATGAAACCCTATTAGATCTGCTCCCAAAATACCTTGCAGAAGCTCTGAACGCTATGGAAGTAATTTAAACAATTCGTACGAAGAAAAGGGAAATGCAAAAAGTATCCAATTTTTGCATTGGGAAATACCTGCCGGATCAAAGAGGGCAGCATCATCAATTGGTAGTCATGTACCCCATCCGCGGATCATAGATAATCCGGAACTTAGGTGCACCCTCCACACAATGGATGTATCTTACAATTTCCGGCGGGGCGTGGTAAGCCGTATTCTGGATATATCGAGGCATAAAATCATACACTTCGAAAACGCCTCAAGTGTAATATTTTATATAAACATCATAATTTCCTTCAGAGACAGATGGAACAGGGGGGAGTATTATCATCCTTATTATTTTTATGGAGGTAACGGGTATGATGAAACGCTTTCAAATTGTAGCAATTATTACTGCTGTTGTTTTCTTGATTCCAGCAGTAGTTTTTGCTGGAGGCAAGCAGGAGGCAAAAGCTCCTACTGGAAAAATTACGGTGACGTTTGCAGGAACAGAAGCTGCTACAACTACTCAGAGTAAGATGATGCAGGCAGTAGCGGATATTCTGAACAAAGATGGCCGGTTCGATGCAAAAGTTCTTGTCGCTGGAGCGCTTTCTGGAGATACCGACGCTCTGGTGACGCAGGCAAAACTGGGTGTTCCCCTGGTGGTACCTTCAGACCCTGGACGTCTCGCCAGTCAATTTGCTATCCCTGATCTGAATATTCTGATGGCTCCGTATATTCTGACGGATCCTGCGGTGTTGAAAAAGCTGCCTGATACAGAACTTTTCAAGGAGTGGTCAAAACAACTGGAGGCACAGGGCATTGTCTTTATCGCTGATATGTACAATGGATTCCGTTGCTTCTACACTACAAAGCCGGTAAAGAGTGTAAGAGACCTTTCTGGCATGCGAATTCGTGGATTCGGCAACGATATTGGAAATGCACTTGCAAAATACTTTGGTTTTGCAAACATAGCTATTCCATTTGGCGATGTATTCCCCGCTATCCAGACAAAGTCCCTGGATGGAACCGAAGTGCAGGTATCCGCTGCTGCAGGAGCTGCTCTCTGGGATGTTATCAAATATATTGCAATGACCAAGCACTACATGCTCCAGACCTCTTTTGTTTGCTCTACAAGACTTCTCAATGGTATGCCGCCTGATGCAAGAGAATTCTTTCTGAATACTATCCGTGAAAAAGGACTTGAATACGGAACAATGGGTGAACAGCAAGAAGCTGGTTTGTATGAAGAGTTTAAAAAACGTGGGGTGACAATTAATGAAGTAAATCTCAAGGAATTCCAGGACGCCATTGCCCCCCTCTACGTTAATAACGATCTTAAGTTTTCCCCAGGACTTAAAGAAAAATTGTTTAAGCAGCTTGGGCTATAATGCTAAAAATGGCGGAGCAGGGTATACCCTGTTTCCGCCTTCTTTTCCTATCCATATGAGTTTCTGCTTGGGAGTAACTATGAAGAAGATATACGAGTGGTGGTGTAAAGCTGAAAAAGTTGTTTGTGGTGTGGGATTTATGTTTCTTATTCTTTTCGTTTTTATGTCAGCTATTTTTCGTTTTTTCAAATATTCGATGTCCTGGTATATCGACCTGTCCATGTTACTTTTGGCGTGGACAGCATTTTTGGGAGCTGATATGGCATGGAGAAGTGGCCAGATTATAGGAGTGGATATCCTTACCCGAAAATTTTCAGCTATTCTCCAGAATATACTGAAGTTGCTTGTTGATACGATTATATTGGTTTCGTTAATCGTTATTGTCATCTATGGCATACGACTTGCCTGGGTGAATCGAATCGCAACGTATCAATCTATGCCCATTCCCTATTCTCTGGTGACACTCAGTCTTGTTCTAGCAGCATTCTCTATGATTTTTACGACAATTCAAAAAATCAAAAAGGTTATCTTAACAATGCGGGGAAAGAGCACAGCAACAATTCAGGATACTAACTCTATGGCTGATCTCGATGAACATCTAACAAAAGAGGGGGCATCAAAATGACATTACTACTGGCTTGTTTTGTTCTTTTCATTGCTATTGGGATGCCAATTGCTTTTGTTATCGGCATCTCGGGATTTGCATATTTTCTCACCCAGCCGATGCTTCCATTTGAAACTGCTGTCCAGATGATTGTTCTACAAAGCCAGTCCTTTGCGTTTCTCGCGGTTCCATTTTTTATTTTTGCGGGGAATCTGATGAACGTATCAGGAATTACAGAGCGGCTACTCAGCTTAGCATGGCTTTTAACCCGGCGGATGTTTGGGGGTACAGCGCAGCTCAGTGTTGTACTGAGCACCCTGATGGGAGGTGTATCGGGTTCAGCGACTGCGGATGCGGTTATGGAGCTCCGGATTCTTGCTCCCGGAATGATGAAGAAAGGGTACAGCAAAGGGTATTGCTGTGCACTGGAATGCTATACTGGATTAATAACTGCAACCATTCCTCCGAGTCTTGGATTCATCATTTTTGGGTTAGTAGGCGAGGTATCCATAGGCCGACTTTTTGCGGGAGGAATTATACCTGGTCTGTTGATGATGGTATTTCTCATGATAGTCGTGGCCATTACCAGCCGGGTCAAGAAATACGAGCCTCCAGATAAAAATGCCCCAAAGCTCACGATGAAAGAGCTTCTTTTAAATCTTAAGGAGACTATCTGGGCGCTTCTTTTTCCAGTACTTCTCATTGTTGGAATCCGTTTTGGGCTTTTTACTCCTTCTGAGTCGGGTGCATTCGCAGTTATCTATGCTCTTTTAATAGGAAAGTTCGTATATAAAGAGCTTACCTGGGATAACTTTAAGGAAGCCCTTGTTACAAGCATTAAAGACAGTGGTGCTGTCATGCTGATTATCGCATTGTCAGGTCCTTTTAGCTATGCTATTACCTGGGTGCAGCTTCCTGTAATTCTAAGCAACTTTATCTTTGGCATTACCAACAACCCCCATCTACTGGTACTTATTATGCTGGGATTTCTCTTTATTACAGGGATGTTTGTGGATAGCAATGTAAATTTCCTGCTTCTGACACCTATTTTCCTGCCCATGGTAAAGAGCCTTGGCGTTGATCCTGTTCATTTTGGCGTGCTAATGGCCACTGTGGTTACGCTGGGAGTTATGACCCCACCGATTGGATCTGCTCTGTACACAGTATGTGGAGTCATTGATTGTCCGGTTGAGGAGTACACCAAAGAATCAATTCCGTTCTTGATCGCTATTATGCTGGAAATGGCTATACTTGTGTATTTACCTGGTGTTGTAACATTTATCCCGGACTTGATATTCGGGAAATATTAACATACTAAA
>JAGODW010000173.1 GCA_017998025.1 Spirochaetales bacterium | reverse complement strand
TGTAAATGAGGGCGTTCGACTTGGATATAGAGAAGGGTACCTGAGAAAATCCATTGTAGATGACCCTTTTTATCGAAGAAAGAACACTTCGGACAATACTCCTGCAATCATTCATACCTTTATTGTACCGGGGGACCGTATAAAGATCACCATTGCACCCAAAGGAGGTGGGAGCGAGAACATGAGTGCGCTTGCAATGCTTAAACCCTCCGATGGAATTGATGGAATCAAAAAGTTTGTTGTAGAAACGGTTGATAAAGCGGGATCCAATCCCTGTCCCCCTGTAATCGTTGGAATAGGAATCGGAGGTACAATTGAACAAACAACCCTCATTGCAAAAATGGCGCTGCTTAAAAAAATAGGCGAGCGGCATCCGGATCCAATTGTTGCAAAACTTGAAGAAGAACTCCTGGATGAAATAAACAAGCTTGGTATTGGGCCCCAGGGATTTGGTGGGAGGATAACGGCTCTCGATGTGCATATCAATACATTTCCCGCTCATATTGCAAGCATGCCTGTCGCGGTGAATATGCAATGCCATGTGGCACGGCATCGGGAAGTAGTTATCTAAAATTTCAGGAACAGGAGTTAAAACAATGGTTGAGAAACGCGTATCGACCCCTATTTCCGATAAGACAGCACGATCCCTTTCGGCTGGAGACAGGGTTCTCCTTACCGGAATCCTGTACACAGGAAGGGACGCAGCCCATAAGAGACTTTTTGAAATGATGAAGAAGGGAGAAAAGCTCCCTATCGAACTAAATGGGCAGGTTATTTATTACGTGGGGCCCTGCCCTGCAAAACCAGGAGCCGTGATAGGTTCAGCGGGCCCTACAACGAGTGGACGCATGGACGCGTATACTCCGGCTCTTCTAGACGCCGGACTAAAAGGAATGATTGGCAAAGGGTTACGAAGCAAGGCGGTGGTAGATTCCATCATAAAAAACGGGGCCGTTTATTTTGCAGCGATTGGAGGGGCAGGAGCTCTTCTGTCACAGGCAATTAAGGAAGCCGAGGTAGTGGCTTTTGACGATTTAGGTCCTGAGGCAATCTATCGTCTTCGGGTTGAGGATTTTCCCGTTACGGTCGTAATCGACTCAAGCGGTGCAGATCTCTACAAGATGGGCCAGCAAGCGTATAGGAAATAAAACAGGCATGAAAAATAAGCAGGTAGCATCAATAGAGAACTTACAAAAGTTTTCTACAGCAGTACTTCTTAAGGTGGGGCTTACTCCGGAACAAGCTCAGATCATGACAGACTCTATGATCCTGGCAGACCTCAGAGGAGTCAAATCTCACGGCATTGTCCGGCTCCCAACCTATATCGAGCGTATTGAAAAGGGAGTAACTGTCCTGAATGCTGATATGAAGTTCGAAAAGAACATGGGGGCAGTTGCCCTCCTGAATGCAGCAAATGGTTTAGGGCAACTAGCAGGAAAACTAGCTATGAACGAGGCTATACGGATAGCCCGTATCTATGGAATAGGGATGGTGGGGGTAAAAAATTCCAATCATTTCGGAATCGCCTCCTACTATACTATGATGGCTTTAGAGCAAGGGATGATAGGTGTAGCACTTACCAACGCATCTCCTGCAATAGCCCCTTTCGGGGCCGTAGATCCCCTCTTTGGCACGAATCCTATTTCTGTAGCGGTTCCTGCGGGCTCTCAATTGCCTATTGTTCTCGACATGTCTATGTCTGTGGTAGCCAGGGGAAAAATTCGCTACGCGGATCTTGTTGGCGAACCAATCCCCGAAGGGTGGGCGCTGGATTCTAAAGGGAACCCCACTACAAACCCGGCCGAAGCGTTAAAAGGGAGTCTTGTTCCTATCGGCGGCCCCAAGGGATCAGGACTTGCTTTTATCGTAGATATCCTCTGTGGGCTACTCACAGGAAGTTCCATGATCGGGGAAGTCCGTAATGTTACCGATACCAGCGGGCCGGCAAAAACTGGACATGTTTTCCTAGCGATCGATATTGCACACTTCATCAATTTAGAGACTTTCACACGATCGATGGAGGAGACAATTAAGCGAATCAAATCAATGAAATCAAAAAACAACTCCCCTATCTACATGGCGGGAGAGATTGAATTCAGACTTACCGAGAAATTGCAGAAAGAGGGTCTCCCTCTGGACGAAGACGTTTTAGAATCGTTGAAAAGAGTAGCAGAACGATACAACGTGCCCTTACTATTAAAGGAAAACTGATTTGGAGGAAAAACGTTAATGAAATACCCAATTTCAAAAGGATCCATGGACAAAGCTGATGGGATTTACTATCAGAATATGACAGGTCATCAAGTGTCGGAGAGATTGAAGAAAAACGACATATTGATCATCCCTGTGGGGAGCACAGAGTACCATGGCCAGGGACAATGTGCGGGTGAGGACACTTTTCTCGTAACTAGAATAGCGGAGACCGTTGCAAAGATAACCGGATGCACCGTTTCCCAGCCAGTATGGTTTGGTTCCCATCCCTGGAACCAAATGGGAATGCCGGGAACTGTTCCTATTCCGGAAGAGACTTTTACCAATTACCTGCGGGCTATCATCGCAGGGTTTTGGAATGTCGGTTTCCGGAAACAGATACTCTTAAACGGCCACGGTCAGGAGTATGTCATTCCGAATGCAATTCATGAGTTTGGTAAAATCTATCAAGTTCCGGCTGTCATTGTAATGCTCAACTGGCCGACCGCCATCGCACCGTATCTAAAGGACAAGGAAAACGGAGGGCCGTTCGAAACAAAGTTCAGGCACGCCGATGAGGTGGAAGCTTCCTATGCTCTCGCACTATTTCCGGAAATGAATGATAAGAAATATATGGAAGACAGTAATCCCACAGGATTCATGCCCGTAGGGCATGTAGACTATGGCGGGGATATTTATCAATGCCCGATCCCGGGGCACTGCCAGATAGGAATGGGAGGACTTGAGGTAAAACTTTATCCGGAAGGGGTCATAGGAAAACCGAGCCTCGCAGACGCCTCAAAGGCAGAAGAGGGATTAGAGAAACTCTTCGACTATATGATCAAACTCCATAACGATATCCGGGATAGATTCCCACCGGGAAAACTTCCCGATATCGAGCTCGTGACTGAACGGAATAAGAGTGATGTAGAGGCGGCCATAAAAGGACCCTTCAACGGGGGAAAAAGCATTTATTCCCTTCATTACCCCATTTAAACGAAGTATTTAAGAGAAAGGAGAATGAAAAATGAAGGAAGAGACAAAGACGTTTTTCAAAGTGATCCTCGATCGGCGAAGCATAAGGAAATATACGAATGAAAAGATAAGTGAAGAAGATCTGATGTTGATTCTTGAAAGCGGGAGGCAGGCCCCGTCCGGTGAAAATGCGCAGCCCTGGCGATTTATTGTGGTACGGGACCAGAAGAATAAAGAATTCTTATCCTATATTGGAAAGAATGCAAGCGGCAGAAGGTTTACTGGTGAGTTCCTCAGTCAGCAGATGCAAAAAAGATTCGAAGGCCTTCAAGATCCGGAAAAACGGAAAAACGCTTTTATAAAACTTACCTCTGGAAATGTCTCCGCCTTTGTTAGCGAAGCAGACATTAATATTATCGTGCTGGGAAAAAAAGATGTGTGGGATGCGCCCTTTGATACATCCGCTGCAATCGAGAACATGCTTCTCACGGTTACAAGTCTCGGATTGGGAGCCTGCTGGCTTGTTGCTCCCTGTATTGATGTTCGCGATGAGATGAAAATGAAGGAACATTTCAAAGTGCCCGAAGAATTCAAGATTTTTGCCATCATTTCAATCGGAGTGCCGGCAAAAATTTCTAAACCAAGACCTCGTATACCTCTCCATGAGCTTACATTCAAGGAGGAGTATGGCCCCCCCTATTACTCTACGCCCTGTGAGGAGGTGAAACTATGAAAGAGATGGATCGACTTTCCAGCGAACTCCTGTTTGAAATCCAGAAAGCCTTCTACGATGAACGGGGAAGAGGTGCACGGTATCGAGTTACAACAGTGGGCCTTTCCTACATGAATTCTGCCCATCCAGGCTGTTTTTCAAGTCTGGAAAACGTGAAAAAAGCCCTCTTTGAATCAGGAATGGTTGAGAAAATTAACCTGAAGGAAGAGGACGTTTCTGTAACTGCAGAAGTGGAAGGCTGCTATTTCAAAAAGCTGAGGGATCGTTTTATTTCAGCGGGAATGCAGCCGCTATCGTGTCCTATAGCAAACATCATCATGCAAGCATTGGAACGAAAGACGGGCCTTTCACCTGAATTGTTACCCATTACAGCTGAAGGTACCAGATGCCTCGTAACCATGGCAAAACAGGCAAGTGCAGATATAGTGAAGGAGTAAATCATGGCCTGCAAAATAGCTGAGCTGGATCAGCTGGTTCGGGAGATACCTGATGGATCTGAAATTGCTCTGGGAAGCTTCGCTATAGCAAGAAACCCTATAGCATTTACCAATGAACTTATCCGTCAGAAAAAGCGGAATCTAAAAATTTATGGAATCATTGGTTCTATGGACGCAGATATGCTTGTAGGAGCCGGATGTGTTGAAGAGTATTCCTACGGCGGAGGCTCTTTGGACCGGTTCGGCAGGATAAATCGTGTAAACGAAGCCCTAGAAAAAAACAGTGTGCGGATATTCGAATACAGCGGCTTTAGCCTCTCCATGCGGT
>JAGODW010000172.1 GCA_017998025.1 Spirochaetales bacterium | reverse complement strand
GACTTTTCTTACCGATGTCCTTTCATCCAGCCTGAGGTATTGAAAAAATCCGTTACCGCCGTACCTGGAGGTACGAGGGAATCACAAAAAGCCGCATCCTCCGGATCCAACCGTTTCTCTACAATCGATAACGCAGCCTCCAGATGTTCCAGCGTACGGGGCCCTACGATCGGAGAACAGATTCCCGGCTGATCCTTCACCCAGAGCAAGGCCAGTTGGGTTGCTGTCATTCCCTTTTTCTCAGCATATTCCTTTAGCCGATACGCTACCACCTTCCCTTCCTGATTAATTCTTTCCTTCCAAAGCCGGGCACCCCATTCCCCCCGGCTTCCGGTTGGAGCCGGTTCCTCCGGAGGATACCTTCCTGTCAGTACCCCTCCGGCTAGAGGAGACCAGGGAATTAACGCAACCTCGTGATGCTGAGCAAAAGGAACCATCTCATTCTCGATCCTTCGATCCAATAAGTTATAGGGCGATTGTTCCGATACGTACCGGTTCAACAGGTACTGTTCACTTAATGCAAGACCTTCCATAATCTTCCAGGCAGGAAACGTTGAGGTCCCGATATACCGGACTTTTCCCTGCCGGATTAAATCATCCAGTGCCCGGAGGGTTTCTTCCTGGGGAACGGTGAAACTGGGCCTGTGCAGCTGGTACAGATCAATGTGGTCTATACCCAGACGGCGTAGAGAGTTTTCGCATTCCTCCATGATGTGATACCGGGAAACTCCCCGCTCATTCGGTCCTTCTCCCATCGGATTATAAACCTTCGTAGCGATGAATAGGGAATTTCGGTTCTTCATCAGTTTCAGAGCTTTCCCGATAATCCGCTCACTTTCCCCCTTGTTGTACACATTGGCTGTATCTATAAAGTTAATCCCGGCATCTACAGCCCTGCGGATCATCTCCAGAGATTCCTCTTCCGGGGTAGGATGTCCAAAATTCATTGTCCCCAGGGCAAGCGGAGAGACCAGAACCCCGGTTCGTCCAAAACATCTATATTCCATTCAGCGTACTCCTTTCCTATGCCTAAAATCCTATTCCTAAAACCGTACAGGCATCTCCCGTATCCTTTGTATTTTTTTCCCTTCGGAAGTGCGAAAGGGATTTTTTTTGTTCTTTAGAAAAGATCGATAGATCTTACAGGCCTCGTAGTATCCACCGGGACCTTGAAAAGTTGAAGAAAGATCGCACCGGTATACCTCAAGTAACTGGGGGAATAATTCCGATTCCAGAACCTTTTCCACTCGATAAACAGGGAGCGTTTTCAGGGCTCCCGGCATCATGTGATTACGCACCAGGAATAGTACCTGCGAAATGAGAGATTCTTCAAATCCCAGCCGGTGCAAAAACCGGGAAGCAATTTCCACCCCTATTTCTGCATGTTTGTCGAAACGCCTCCCTTCCTGGGTTAGAGAATGGGGTTTACCGATGTCGTGCAGGAGCAGCGCCAATGAAACCGCCAGATCCGGGTCTTTTCTATAAGAAAACGTTTCTGTAGTGTGGGCCCAGACATCCCCTTCCGGATGATACTCTTTAGAATGCGAGACATCTCCCATTGCAGCAAGTTCGGGCCAATGCCGTTTGATAAATCCCGATTCCCATAAGAAATGCAACCCTTCTGCGGTATAATTCCCTGTAAGCACGAGGGTAAGCAGGTCCCGCTGGGCTGCAATATCCTGTATTCGTTCTTCCCTATCCTGAAAGATCCTGCAGAAATCGGGAGGCAATTGAAACCCATATCTGGCAAGCAATACAACTGCCTCTGCACCGGTAGTATTAAATAATTCATCCGATTCTATACTCTTTTTTCGAAGCATGCCGTAGGTATGAAATAGATCTACATACCTTTCTTCAATGGGATTGTATAAAAAACTAAAAAGAGGATTCGATGAATGTTGCAAGAGGGTGTAAGAATCGATACATCGAAAGTATATCACCGGACCGGATCGAGATTCCAGAACTGCATCGATCTGCTCCCGTCCCGGATACTGGAGATCCGGAAAAATCTTTGCTAAATCTATCAGGGAACCTTCTACAAGAACATAGAAACAAGGACGAGCCATAACTTTATAGTACTGATCCAGCGCAGAGACTCCCTCATACCAGAACGGCACCCCTGCCTGAACTAAATCCGATAGCACTCCAATCATACTGCGCTCCCATCCTGCACAATAATACTGCTTTTAATAGAAAGATTCTATTCAACATCTTCCCTTTTTCCAGGCTTATCTGATATATTAGTTTTTATAGGCAGCAGAGCACCAAACGAAGTGTCGAAGGAGGACATTGTTATGTCATCACATCATCTGGAAGGAAAAGTAGCCTGGATTACCGGTTCCAGTAGAGGAATAGGCAAGGAAATCGCATTCCATCTGGCCCGCGGGGGAGCACAGGTGGTTATTCATGGATCTACTCTGAAATCTTCCAGAGCTTTTGGAGAAGCGGAATCCCTCGAAGAACTTGCCCGGATAATAGAAAAAGAAACGGGATCCCGGGTGATCTATGTAGCAGGAGATCTAACCGACCCGGGAGTGGTAAAAAATATAGTGGAAGAAATTCATTCTAAACTCGGTCCCATCGATATTCTCGTGAATAATGCAGGGGGAGATATCGGCGTTCTGGGAGTAGAGGCTCCAAGGGCTGGAAAACCGGAAAAGAATGACGCTGTGTTTATTCCCCTGGAAGATCTTCGGAAAATACTGGACAGGAACCTATTGACCTGCATCTATGCTTGCCGGGAAGTTGTTCCGGAAATGATTCAGCGTAAACAGGGAGTGATCGTAAATATTGGGAGCATTTCAGGGCTGGTGGGACTCCCGGAATCCGCTATCTATGCTACGGCAAAAGCGGCTGTGCATGAATATACCCGTTGTCTGGCCGTGATGCTTCGTCCATACGGTATACGGGCCAATGTTGTTGCTCCCGGAGATACGGTAACCGAGCGATTCAAAGCGAGCCGCCCCCTCGAAGAAGGGCGTTTGAAAACTACCGGTTCTCTGGAACGATATGGATGGCCGCAAGAAATTGCCCGCACAGTGGATTTTCTCATCTCCGATGCATCATCCTACATCACAGGACAGGTAATACGGGTAGATGGAGGAAAACAAACCTGGCCGGCTTAAAAATCAGTATAGCTTGACACTGCAGGCAACCTATGCCTACATTGAGGGCATGAAAAAGAAGCCATATTCTCAATTAACAATCCGAAAAGTTCCACTCCTGGTTGCGGATAGAATAAAAATCCTATCGGCCAAGGAAGGAAAAAGCATGAATACCCTTTCCATCGAGATACTCCAACGAGGCCTGGGTCTGGAGGGAGAAGTGCCCGTGAACCACGATCTGGATGAATTCATAGGAACATGGAAGAATGACCCGGAATTCGATGGAGTCCTTGAATCGATGCGAAACATAGAGCCGGAACTCTGGAAATAGCCGCCGATGATGGATATCATAATCGATACGAACCGGTATCGGGACTTTTGCGAAGGGGATTTACAGGCTGTGGCGGTATTCCGAAATGCAGGAGTAATCCACGTTCCCTTTATCGTTCTGGCAGAACTCAGGGCGGGTTTCGCTGCAGGTACCAGGAGCAGCCACAACGAAATCATTTTGAACCGATTCCTCATGAAAGCACGGGTCCGCTCTCTTTTTCCCGATGAGGCTACTACCCGCCATTATGCGTATCTTTTCAAATTCCTTCGAGATCAGGGAACACCTGTCCCTGTTTCGGACCTCTGGATAGCGTCCCTTTCGGTACAGCATAATCTTCCACTTTTTACACGGGATTCCCACTTTGACAAGCTGTATCAGGTTCCCCGGGTGGAATAACGCTTTACTGCAACTATCCTTTTATTAGAACACAGGGAGGTTTTACCATGCATGTATTACAGATCTACATTGACGTTTTGCCTGGAAAAGAAAAGGAACTTGAACAGACGTTCCGCACCGTTTTTATTCCTGCTATTTCGGTACAAAAAGGATTCCGCTGGGTAGAAATGCTTCATCCGAATAATTCGATGACCTCCTATCAGATTAATTTATCCTTTGAAAGTGAAGATCTTAGACTCCAGTGGGTTGCTTCCTCCGAGCATCAGCATGCGTTTCCGAAAATCGTTGCCCTATGTCAGCGGATGTCCTGGCAGGGATTCGATGTTGTGTCTGAGAGGAAATTATAGTTCCGGTTAGTACAACTTGATATCAACCATAACTCCTCCCGGCACCAGGAAAAACGAAATCCGTTTTTCCTCCGGGGAGGAGGACTGTTTCGCATGCAAGGCAGGAATTACGTACCCGAAAGCTGTGCCTATCGCTGCTCCTGCAAGGACATCAGTCAAAAAATGGTTTCCGGAAGTTACCCGGAGTAAGGCTGTAAGGGATGCCAGCCCATAGTTTGCTAGTGCAAAATGCAGAAAATACGGCGAATCAGGGAAATAGAGGTTGTACGTATATACACTGAACGTGGCTGCAGCAAAAGCGACAGTTGTATGGCCGGAAGGGAAAGAGTCGTATTCGTCCGTATTCATCAAAGCCGCGTTCTCTTTATCTCCGGAATACACGTAGGGCCTATAGCGTGGCAATGCATACTTCAGCAAATTTTTTATCAAATAGGCAAACGAGAACGCCTCTGCATAGACGGCTGCAGCAGCAAGAGACTGGTCCC
>JAGODW010000171.1 GCA_017998025.1 Spirochaetales bacterium | reverse complement strand
ATATTATTCTATTTACCGGGGGAACGGATGGAGGAAACGAGGATACTGTTCTGTGGAATGCACGGATCCTGGCCTATTCTGAGTTTAAAGGGACAATTCTCTATGCGGGGAATCAGGCGATACGCTCAGATGTTTGCAGTATCCTTGAGGGAAAACGGGTGGTAACTGCTCCAAACGTGATGCCCCGGGTAGGGGATATCCAGATAGAAGAAACACGCCAAAAGATACAGGAGATCTTTCTGGATACCATTGTAGCAGGGAAGGGGCTTTCCCATGTTCAAGAGTTCTGCCAAACAGAACCCGTACCTACTCCGGCAGCTGTTTTTGATCTGGTAGAGGCCCTGGGTCAATACCAGGAAGGTTGGGACAGGTTCTGTGTGATTGACCTGGGAGGTGCCACTACCGATTTTTATTCCTGCGGCGAACCGTTTCTGGGTGGGGAAGGAATCGTACTAAAGGGGCTTAGAGAACCTCGAGTGAAACGAACAGTAGAAGGGGACCTCGGACTTCGGATAAGTGCTGTTTCCCTTTTTGAAACGGCAAAACCGTTTCTGGAACAAATCGTGAATGGGCCTCTGGATGTTTTATTCGGGTACGTGTCTCGAGTTGCTTCTGATCCGGGCTGGCTTCCTTCTACCGTACAGGAACAAGGATTTGATCAAATTTTAGCCCTTGCTGCATCGGTCCTGGCCGCTGTACGGCATGGGGGAATGCTGGAAGAGACCTATACTCCGGCAGGAAGGATCTATCTTCAATCGGGAAAAGATTTAAGGCCGTCTACGATTCTTGTGGGAAGCGGTGGATACCTCTCTCAATTTAATCTGGGGGTAGAATTACGGAGTCTCCTGCAGAAGGTCTCCCTTTCCGGTGTCGGTGGCTATAAGCAGGAGGGAAGAGGAAACCGGATCCATCTCTTGCCGGAAAAGGCCCTCTACTATCGGGATTCTTCGTACCTTTTTCCTCTTCTGGGAAACGTTGTAAAAGAATACCCCCGGCAGGCGGTTTTAACCGCTGTGGAGAACCTTGTACCGGAAACTACCTCTTGATACAGGAAGGCAGGAGCATGAAACGGATGAATCGACTGAAACGGATGAGCCGTACGGATTTGATAGCTGAGCGGGAAACAGTCCTGGACAGCTGGCCTACAGGGAGGGAGGTGAATTTGCAGGAGTCTCTGTCCTATCAGAAAACCATCCCGGATAGCAAACGATTTTCCGTAGCGATGAAGGAAGCGCATCAGAAAGGCAGGCTCCTTACTCAGCCTAGAGCCGGAGTGGCCCTCCCCGAGGAGCATATACGGTTGCTCCAGTACCTGGAAACAGAAGGAGAAGCAGACCTTCTTCCTACCACAATCGATGCATATACCCGTCAGAACCGATACACAGAGGCCCAGGAGGGAATAGAAAAATCTTTAACAGCAGGAAAGTCTCTGCTAAATGGATTCCCGGCCGTAAATCATGGGGTACAGATATGCCGGCAGGTAACAGAAGCAGTTTCTAGACCCATTCAGGTGCGTCACGGAACCCCCGATGCACGGCTTTTAGCAGAAATTTCTCTCGCTGGCGGGTTTACCAGCTTTGAAGGAGGGGGGATTTCTTACAATATTCCCTATGCAAAGAAAGTGCCGATAGAGCAGTCTCTTCGGTACTGGAAGTATGTAGATGCCCTTACCGGCCTCTATGAGGAGGAAGGAATTCGGATAAACCGAGAACCATTCGGCCCCCTCACAGGAACCCTTGTGCCTCCCTGCATTAGCCATGCAGTGGCAATCTTAGAAGGTCTTTTTGCATTGGCGCAGGGAGTACGTTCCCTCACCCTTGGATACGGTCAGGGAGGAAACCTCATCCAGGACATTGCAGCGGTGCGGACTCTGAGAGACCTGGCAAACGAATATTATGCGGATGAGGGGTTCGAGGGCTACGATCTTACCCTCGTGTTTCACCAGTGGATGGGTGGGTTTCCCGAAGATGAGGCAAAGGCATTCTCTGTAATTGCCTGGGGAACTACCGGTGCTGTTTTTTCCGGGGCTGATAAGGTGATTGTAAAATCTCCCCATGAGGCGATGGGAATCCCTACCAAAGAAGCGAATGCTCAGGGACTTCGGGCTACCCGCCAGCTTATCAATATGCTGGCCGATCAGACCCATCCGGAGAGTGCTGATATGGAGAGAGAGATGAACTGGATCCGGCGGGAAGTAAAAGCGATTCTGGATGCAGTCTGGAAGCAAGGGGAAGGAGACTGGGAAACAGGGACGATACGAGCCTTCCAGGCGGGAATCCTCGATGTTCCTTTTGCCCCTTCCCTATTCAATAAGGGGAAAGTTCTTCCTGCAAGGGATAATGAAGGATATATCCGCATCCTGAATACCGGGAATCTCCCGTTTGACCGAGAGATTCTTGAGTTTCATAGGAGCCGGCTGGACGCACGGGGCCGTGCTGAAGGAAGGCCGGTGAACTTTCAGATGGTTACCGATGATATCTATGCTATTAGCAAAGGGCATCTGGTAGGACGTCCCAGATGAATAGATTGATGTATCGTTGATACACAAAGGAGGGTTGTATGAAGATTCAGCAAGCAGTATTTGCGCCGGGGATATCGTCATTTTTCTTTGATGACCAGCGGGCTATAAAAAAGGGTGCGGTGCAGGATGGATTTATGTACAGGGGAGATCCCATTACGCCCGGCTTTCGAAGGATCCGGGAGGCAGGGCAATGCATTTCGATCCTTCTCCTCCTGGAAGATGGTTCTATTGCGGTAGGAGATTGTGCTGCAGTTCAATATTCTGGTGCAGGAGGGAGGGACCCCCTATTTACCGCAGAGCAGTATATCCCTGTACTGGAGCGAGAGATTAAGCCTTTCCTTGAAGGAAGAGAAATCGGTTCGTTCCGGGAACTAGTGACAGACCTGAAGAGGTTCGAAACAGGCCCGCATCGTCTTCACACAGCCCTGCGGTATGGATTGAGTCAGGCAGTACTGGATGCTTGTGCCAAAGCCCGGGGAAAGCTTATGTGTGAGGTACTGGCAGAGGAGTACAGTCTGCCTCTGGCACTAAAGCGGGTACCTATCTTCGGACAGACAGGAGATGATCGATATACAAATGTTGACAAAATGATTCTGAAGGAAGTGGATGTTCTTCCCCATGGATTGATCAATAACATAGAGGAAAAATTGGGAAGGCGGGGGGAAAAACTGGCAGAGTACATCCGGTGGATCGTGCAACGCATCAAAAAGCTTTCCCTAAGACCGGATTACAGGCCTGTGCTACACCTCGATGTGTATGGGACCATTGGTATAGCCTTTGAGGGCAATGTGGATAGGATCGCATCCTATTTAGCGGACCTGGAAAAGGCAGCGGGGGAGCATGAACTTTACATAGAGGGGCCGGTAGACAGGGAGGAAAAGGGACGGCAGATAGAAACCCTCCTTCAGATAAAAGAAAAACTACAGCAGTATGGTTCCCGTGTAAAGATTGTGGCAGATGAATGGTGCAACACGTACGAGGATATTCGGGAGTTCTGCGATGCGGCCTGCTGCCATATGGTGCAGATCAAAACTCCGGATCTAGGGGGGGTGGAGAATATCCTGGAGAGTATCCTTTACTGTAAGACCCATGGGATGGAGGCCTATCAAGGAGGCACATGCAATGAAACCGATATTTCTGCACGGACATGTGTCCATGTTGCCCTGGCCGGACAGCCGGAACGGATGCTGGCTAAACCGGGAATGGGGTTTGATGAAGGGTTTAGCATTGTAAACAACGAGATGGAGCGAGCCCTGGCTGTCCTGAGGAGTAGAAGGAAGGGAGAGGCGAGTCAATGAAAACGAAAAGAGAAGAGAGACTTTTGAATGCAGCTCTGGACCTGGAACGGAAATCTTCCAGGGAGCTGGAAGCGGAATTTCCAGAAGGGTTCCGGGTTCTAAGTCCTACAGCAATTCTGGGATATGGATTTCCTCCCGAATCGTTCTTTCGGGGGATCGAACAGAATCCTCATCTCATTGCTGTAGACGGTGGATCAACAGATCCGGGGCCCTACTATCTAGGAGCCGGAAAATCCTTTACCAATCGCGCCTTTGTAAAGCGAGATCTCAGGTTTATGATCGGGGAAGGGGTTCGCAGAAAGATCCCGGTAGTAATAGGAACGGCGGGAGGCTCTGGCGCAGCCCCTCACCTCAATTGGTGCAAAGAGATCATCCTGGAGATCGCCCGGGAGGAAAAACTCTCGTTCCGGCTGGGAATTATCCCGGCCGATATTCCAAAGCCCCTCGTTCTAAAAGCGGTGAAGGAAAATACCTTAAAACCCCTCCCCTTTGTCCCTCCGGTGGATTTGCAAGCAGTGGAAGAAACCCCCTACATGGTAGCCCAGTTTGGGGTGGAGCCTGTTATTGAGGCTCATCGCAACGGATGCGAGGTAATCCTTTGCGGTCGGTGCTTTGATCCAGCGGTCTTTGCCGCTCTGCCGATCCTCAAGGGATTTGATCCCGGGTTGTGTCTGCACCTGGGGAAAATCCTCGAATGTGCGGCGATTGCTGCTACCCCTGGTTCTGGATCCGACTGCGTGCTGGGAATAGTACGGGGAGAGAGGTTTATCCTGGAAGCATTGAATCCGATCCGAAAATTTACCCGGGAATCGGCGGCTGCCCATACCCTCTATGAGAAATCAGACCCATACCACCT
>JAGODW010000170.1:2996-4727 GCA_017998025.1 Spirochaetales bacterium | reverse complement strand
GTGGAGGGAACCGTGCAAAGGATCGAAGCGTACCGGACCGGCATGGCAGCGGTAATCCTGGGAGCGGGGCGGAACAAAACCATAGATACCGTATTTCCCTATGTAGGTATCCAGTTTCATAAAAAGAGAGGTGAACCTGTAAAAAAGGGAGAACCGATTCTGGACCTGTTCGGAGAAACTTCAGAGGCAGCGGATAGAGCCCTGGAAATCTTAAAAGAAGCGGTGCATCTAGAAGCCGCGCGTCCAGGAAAGAACGGGAGGCAGAATGTGGAAGAACCGCTTGAGTCTCTCATCTTAAAGGAGATTGTGGAGCTATGAAGTGGGAAAAGATTCCTCTGGATACAAAGAAAGCCCGGGATATTTCCAACCGGTATGGATTAAGTTTGCTCATTGCATCCATCCTGGTACGGAGGGGAATCACGGATCCGGAAGAACTCCTGTTTTTCTGTGAGGAGGATGTTCGATACTTTCATAATCCCTTCCTTTTTAAAGAAATGGAAGATGTAGTGGATCGAATTCTTGCTGCAAAGGAGGAAGAAGAGAAGGTTCTAATATTCGGAGATCGGGATGTAGACGGAATTACGAGTACCGCTCTTCTGGTAAAGGGACTTTCCCAACTGGGGATAGCTGTGACCTGGAAACTTCCCATGGGGGATGATCCGTATGGCTTGACCTGCGCTGCAGTGGAGGAGTTTGCCGCTGAGGGAGGAACCTTAATTGTCACGGTGGACTGCGGCATATCAAACATCCGGGAGGTAGAACGGGCTTCTGAATTAGGGATTGATACCCTGATTCTAGACCATCATGCTCCACAGGATGTGTTACCGAAAGCCCTGGCCATTATAAATCCTAAAATGAAGGATTCTGGCTATCCATTTGAGGATTTAGCCGGATGTGGAGTGGTGGCTAAGGTTATCTGGGCACTCGCTTTTGGGGAAACGGATCTATACAAGGAGTCTTTTACCCTCTTAAATATACGGCCGGGAAACGATTCCTACGTGCTGGAAGCTGCTATTCTAAAGAATTTAATCGTAGAGGATCGTATCACAGAAGTACTGGTACCGGGCATGGTGCAGATAGACCAGACGCGGCTCTTGAAATTCTTTAGCAAACGGATCTTTGTGTACGATGCAAAAACTCAGGAACGGATGCTCCGTAAGATTTTCGGGCAGGATGCGGAGATTTACCTGGAAGACCTGGCGCCGGAGCTTGAAAATCAGTTCCCCGGTGTCCAGGGGAAAAGCCTCCTTCGGCTGCGGGAGATCTCCCGGGGAGGGAGGTACCGGGAGCAATCTCTATCAGAACTGGATGTGTTGCTGAACCTGTTTACCTCCTGGGTGCTAAAAAAATATCCCCGTCTTTCAGAACAGTACCGGTCTATTCTTGATTTAGTAGCCATCGGTACCCTTTCCGATATGATGCCGATCCGGAACGAAAACCGGCTCTTTGTAAAACTAGGATTACGTTTTTTGAATGATGGAGCACGGGAGGGAATCCGGGAACTTCTACGGGAGCAGAACCTGTCAGGAAAATTGTTAACGAGCAAGGATATTTCCTGGCAGATTGGCCCGGCGATCAATGCAACAGGCCGGATGGGAGAACCGGATATCGCCTTACGGCTGCTTCTTAGCGAGCTTCCAGCGGAACGGGAAACTCTAGCTACAGGGGTAGTTGAATTAAACCGGGTGCGGAGAAAGATCGGAGATGACCTATGGGAACTAATTCTTCCCC
>JAGODW010000170.1:0-2896 GCA_017998025.1 Spirochaetales bacterium | reverse complement strand
GATATCGCCTTACGGCTGCTTCTTAGCGAGCTTCCAGCGGAACGGGAAACTCTAGCTACAGGGGTAGTTGAATTAAACCGGGTGCGGAGAAAGATCGGAGATGACCTATGGGAACTAATTCTTCCCCGGGCCCGTGACAGTTTTGAACAGTACGAAAACAAAGTTGTGCTGGTCTGTGATCCGCGCATTCATCGAGGAATTACCGGTATCCTGGCCGCCCGGCTTTCCAACTTCTTTAATGTCCCTGCGATTGCCTGTAGCATTCTGGAAAGCAAGGTCGTTGGATCTATCCGGAGTAACCGGGGATACAGAGTTATCCATTTTCTGGAGAGATGTTCCGATATTTTTCAGGATTCCGGAGGGCATGAGTTTGCCGCAGGGTTTAATCTAAAGCGAGAAGATTTTCCAAAATTAGAAGAAAGACTCCGGAGCATCCTCCCTGAAATTACGCTGAGGGAAGAGGAAGAAGCTGGTTTTAAAGTGGATGCAGAAATTCCTCCTTCTTACATGAATCCGAAAGAGCTGGAGCAGGCGTTAGAGTTCTTTTCTCCCTATGGAGAAGAGAACCCTCCCCTCGTGTTCCATAGTGCAGGAGTACAAATTCAAAGTATTGATTTCATAGGAAGGAAAGAGCAATCCCACACCCGCCTGTTGATCCGGGCCGGTTCCTATGCGTTTCCAGCTGTATTCTGGAATTCTGCCGATCGAGTGGGGAGGGACTTTTCCGTGAATGATCATGTCAACATTGTGTACGAGTTGAATAAGAACAATTACCAGAATAAGGAGACTCTCCAATTAATGATTCTCGATCTGGAGAAAGTATCCGGCTCTGATTCGGATGGAAAGTGATGCAAACTATCATCCGGCCGGAACATTTTAGAGCATGGTTGATCATTCTCCTATTGGTGTTTCATCTTCCTGTATCCTGGGGAGTAGAACTTGTGGAACTACCCCGGGAAGTTTTTGCAGGAGACCCTCTCCCCCTGCGAATATACACGGGTCCTGAGGTCGAGGAGATTCAGGTTGCCCTTGTCCGCAGCGAGAATACTTCAACCCCCGTAGAAGAAGTACTGGTGAGAGGCAACGGGTTCCTCCTGGGGAAGAGTTCTTCCGAAATAGAGCGAAAAGTCTGGCTGGCTCTACTGGGGGTGCCCAGTACAGCGATAGAAGGTCAGTACCAGGTACGAGTCGGATCCTCTAAGCGTCTCTTATCTACAGAAGTTATATACATCCGGGGTCAGCAATTTTTTCATGAGGAAATACCACTGGATCAAGAGATGACGGATCTTCGCACTGAAGAGAATGAGCGAAAGATTGCAGAACTGCAGGAGCTACTGAAACGGGTAAATCAGTTTGATCCGGATTCAATATTCCATCAAGGATGTTTCCAGCTGCCTGTGGAAGGGTTTCGAAGAACTTCGGGATTTGGAGACCGCAGGACGTTTCTCTATACAGGGGGTACAACAGATAGGTCGATTCATACCGGGATCGATTTTGCAACATCAAAGGGAACGCCCGTGCACGCTTGTGCCAGGGGACATGTTGTATTAGCTAGAAATCGAATCCTCACAGGGAATACGGTGGTCCTGGAACACCTCCCTGGAATTTATTCCCTCTACTACCATCTGGACGCCATTGAAGTGAAGGAAGGAGCAGGGGTTTCCCGGGGAAGCCGAATCGGTACGTCAGGAGCAACCGGCCTGGTTACGGGCCCGCATCTCCACTGGGAGATCCGTACCGGGGGAGTTCCGGTGAATCCAGAAGCCTTTGTAGAGGGAGGTGCTCTTGACAAATTCCTGGAACTAGGAGAAACTCCTCCAGAGTTTGAATAAGGGAGGTGATTTTCATAGCCTTTATAAAAGTAGACGAGGGTGAAGCACTGGAAAAAGCTATTAAACGCTTTAAACGGATGGTAGAGAAAGAAGGCATTATCCGCGAATGGAAAAAGAGGGAGTATTTTGAAAAGCCCTCTGCCGTAAACCACAGAAAAGAAAAATCCCTCGAACGCAAGCTAATGAAGAAAGTACGGAAAATGCAGGCAATGAAATCGTACTAATGGTTGCTTTACAATTCAAAGCCGCACTGCCGAAAAGGCGGGCGGCTTTTTTCTTTTCCCCTGGATTCTCCCCTGTATGCGGAAAAGGCCCTTTAAGAAGGGCATACAGGGCTGTTCGGGCAGGATGCTTCATTTGTATCCTATCCCTTCAAATTAGTTCCTGCAGTGGAAGTTTTCCCCGGATCCATGAACTGCGCTGGAAACTCATCCTGTTACAGGAAGCGCAGAGTACAGAAATCCAGGAGACGCTGTCCATAGCTGTGGATGTAACGGATGAGGACGGAACCGAAGATCTGGAAGCGGTGGCAGTAATCCATGACCAGGAGGAACTGTACTGGAAAATATCCCATGACCAGTGGGAATGGAAATCTTTCGGAGGAAAGAAATGGCTGATCTGCTCTGGGCTACAGCCATCACAAAGAAATGAAATGCCCCGGGGAAATTACCGAATTGTAGTCACCGACCTGGCAGGTTATCGGGCAGAATCGGAGTTCTCCATTACAGTTCCGGCATATTCGATTCGATTCCCCGGGGTACAGTGGGAAGAAGATGCCCTCCGGCTTATTCCCGGGTCCGGACCTTCCCTCCTGGCGTTGGTTTCATCTACAGGCGTGGTGCTGGGGACACTTCCTCTAAAATCAGGATTGAATCCGCTGAACGTATTCCTTTCTTCCCCAAAAATTCGTACAGGAGCTAAGGAAATGTATGTATATTCTGCCTCTTTTGAACAGGAGGGCCCTCTCTGGATAAAAGGTCCCTGGGCAGCTTCAGAATTTCTCTTTCCCCGTGAGAAAACTGAAAAGACGGTAGAGAAGATCCAATAACTGAGCTTTCCATCCC
>JAGODW010000169.1 GCA_017998025.1 Spirochaetales bacterium | reverse complement strand
CCCTTTCGGTGCCTGCCCTGCCTGTTCCGGGTTAGGCAGGACCCTCGAGTTTGATCCGGATTTGATTATGCCGGACAGGAACCTGTCCATTAACGAAGGAGGGATCGTACCGTTTAACCCCGGGGCTAACTGGCATCGAAGTAAATTTGAGTCTCTGGCAAAACATTTCAACTTTAGTCTCGACACTCCCCTGAAAGACCTCCCTCCTGATATCTTGAACATTATCCTGCAGGGGACGGATGAAAAGGTGGATGTTTCCTACGTAAACCGGGAAGGAACAGGAAAATTTGAATATTCAGCCTCCTTCAAAGGGATTCTGGAAGAACTGAAGAGAAGGTACCTGGAAACCACATCGGAGGGGGTAAAGGAATGGCTTGAAAAATTCATGACTCACCGGGTTTGCACTTCCTGTAACGGCGCAAGGCTGAAGCCGGAAAGTCTGGCCGTTACCGTGGGAGGCAAGAATATTTATGAAGTGAGTTCTTTATCCATTCGGAATTGCCTCGAATATTTTCAAACACTGGAGCTTTCCCCTACTGAACAGGTAATTGCTTCTCAGATCAAAAAAGAAATTCTAAGCCGGCTCCGGTTTCTTTCTAATGTGGGGCTCGATTACCTGACCCTCCATCGGGAGGCTTCCACCTTGAGCGGGGGAGAGGCCCAACGGATACGACTGGCTACTCAAATCGGATCATCCCTCGTAGGGGTCTTGTACATTCTGGATGAACCGACCATAGGTCTTCACCAGAAGGATAATCAGCGCTTGATCGAAACCCTGTTTCAGCTTCGAGACCTGGGAAACACGCTCATTGTGGTGGAACATGATGAACAGACCCTCCGGGTGGCCGATTGGATCGTGGATCTAGGCCCTGGAGCTGGAATCCATGGAGGGTATGTCGTTGCACAGGGCACGCCTCAGCAGATCTGTACGCATCCCGAGAGTCTTACCGGAAAATACCTGAGCGGGCGGTTACAGGTTCCCCAACGGTATGAAAAACGGAAAGGAACGGGCCAATTCCTTATCCTTCGAGGCGCCCGTGAGCATAATCTAAAAAATATCGATGTCCAGTTTCCTCTGGGGAAATTTGTCGTAATAACCGGTGTCTCGGGGTCCGGAAAATCAAGTCTCCTCACGGATCTCCTCTACCCGGTGCTGATGAACCGGCTTCAAAGAACAAAGCTGCCTGAAGGTGACTATGATTCCATCGAAGGGATAGAAGGGATCGATAAGGTTATTTTAATCGATCAAGGCCCGATCGGAAGAACTCCCCGCTCCAATCCTGCCACGTATACCGGGTTATTTACCTTAATTCGGGAAGTTTTTTCCTCTCTTCCGGAAGCACGGGCACGGGGGTATGGTCCGGGGAGGTTTTCCTTTAATGTTCAGGGAGGGAGGTGTGAAAATTGTAAAGGGGATGGTACGATACGAATCGAGATGCATTTCCTTCCGGACGTATATGTAACCTGCGATATCTGCAAAGGGAAACGGTTCAATAGGGAGACGCTCGATATTCGATATAGGGGAAAGAACATTCATGAAGTGCTGGAAATGACCGTGGAAGAAGCCCAGGAATTCTTTTCTGTCCATCCTAGAATGCTGGAAAAGTTAAACACCCTTGCATCTGTAGGGTTGGGTTATATTAAACTAGGTCAATCGGCCCTTACCTTTTCTGGAGGAGAAGCCC
Organism: Spirochaetales bacterium; assembly: GCA_017998025.1. Lineage (GTDB taxonomy): Bacteria > Spirochaetota > Spirochaetia > DTKZ01 > DTKZ01 > DTKZ01. Next base: position 3,059 of record JAGODW010000169.1, on the reverse strand, counting down.
AGCGGATAAAACTTTCCCTGGAATTATCCCGTAGAAGCACGGGTTCTACCCTCTATATCCTGGATGAACCTACGACTGGTTTACATTTTGCCGATGTTCAGATGCTTCTGGACGTGCTAAATCGTCTGGTAGATAGGGGAAACACGGTCGTATTGATTGAGCATAACTTAGATGTGATCAAACAGGCAGACTGGATCATTGATCTAGGCCCGGAGGGAGGGGAGGAAGGAGGGCATATTGTAGCAGAAGGAACTCCCGAGCAGGTTGCTTCTTCGGCTCATACCCATACGGCGGTTCATCTACAGGCTGTTTTCCAGGAAAGGAGATAAGGTGAGTGTACCAAAATGAATTGGCCCTTTTTCCTCTGCGGGTTACTTGTTTTTTGCTGCACGCTTTATCCCGTTCACGGGCAGGAAAGCAGTACTGAATCTAAACTTTTCCAGGAGACTTTGCCTCTTCAGATATCCACTGCTACTTTTACCGAGTTGTCTGATTGGTGCAAGGAGTTAGGACTTTCTACTCAGGGAACCCGGAATGAGCTGGAACAACGGCTGTACGAATACTACAAATTGCCTCCAAAAATCACTTCTGAAGAAAAAAAAGGGGAAGAGACATTCGTACAGATACAGTCTGCTACCTCTACCGAATATTTTACTCTCGAGGAATTCGATGAAGAGTATGTACGATTGGATGGCGGTGTCCATCTGGTTATGGAAGATAAGAAAAAAGGAAATACATATACCCTAAGGGCTGATTCTGTTCTTTATAACCGAAGTGAAAAGCTTTTAAGTGCCTTTGGAAATATACGATACGAGATAAAATCCCAAACACAAGAAGAAAAATTTACTGGAAACAGTATTCTGATCAATTTAGATACGTGGGAAGGCTACTTTCTCCAGGGACAATCGTTGCGAGAACAGGCTGTTGCAGGAGAGCCTCTTACATTCCGATTCGAGGGAGAGTTTATCTCTCGTTCCAGCAGCGATTTTATCCTGATGGAAGATGCGATGATTACTTCATCTCCGGTAATCCCTGCGAATTATCAGATTGAGGGAGACAAAATATGGATTCTAGGGCCTAGAGAATGGGGAATCCAGAATGCAGCCCTCTACGTAGGGAACATTCCCGTATTGTATCTGCCCTTTTTTTTCTATCCCGGGGATGAAGTTGTGTTTCATCCTGTATTCGGGTACAGAAGCCGGGAGGGGACATTCCTGCAAACTACCACATACCTTCTGGGGAATCGAAAAAGAGAAACGGGGAGCGGTTCCTTTCTTCAAATATCCGAGGAAGGCGCCAACGATCGGGTAAAGCAGAGGCACGGTATTTTTTTACGGGATACTGAAGAAAAGCTCGCTCAACCCGACTGGTATATAAAGGCGATGCTGGATGCATACAGCCGCCTGGGGGTATACGGCGGGATTGAGGGATCTCTTCCCGGATTATTCTCCGAGGTTGAGAAGTTTGATTTTTCAGCAGGGATTGGAATAAGCAGAAATTTATACTCGGAAAGTGTATCCGGCTACTCCTCATCGTATACCTCGTTCTATGAAGAACCGGATGGAACCTTTTCCACTTTCTGGAATACTACGTACGCTGGCGGGATCCAATTGCCTTTCCGGTACGGAAGTGAAATTTCCTTTGAATACAATCCGAGGCCCCTTACCCTTCAGTTTAAGATGGAAAATTATTCAGATCCGTTCTTCAAGTATGACTTTGAAGAGCGGGAGGAGCAAATCGATTGGAGCCGACTCCTTGAGGAAGGCGTTATTGAAGAAACGACTCTTGAATTGAAGGAGCAACTGGATTGGTACCTGACAGGGAGTTATACAGCAAGTACAACGCTGCTTTCCCCCTGGGTTACATCTTTATCCATTCCTAAATTTCGGGTTTCTCTAAATTGGAAAAGCAAGGAAACTCCTTCTTCAATTCTGGAGGATTATGAAAAGGTAGATCCCACCCGCAGATTTTACTATCCTTACCAGCTCACGGCGCCTGAAGTTAGCGCTGATGCAGGAGGAACTCTATATCGATATTCCTCTCAGATATTATCCTCCAAAACGTCCTCAGCCTCTGCCCCCTCCGGTGCCCCTTCCTCCGGAGTACGTCCCCCCTGGGAAGAAGAGACGCCTCCAGAAACGTCTCAGGATGAGGGATTCCCTCTGAAGGAACCCGATCTCCTGCCGGACAAATCGGGAATTTCATTTCCCACCCCTGTAGATTTTGAACTCCGCTATGCTTTAAGACCTAATTTGATCTATCAGGGCAACTCGTATCCGGACGACTGGACCTCTCCAAAAGATGTCGAGTATAAACTGTCGTATAGTACGGTAACCTTTCAAAACCAGGCCCAGTTGATTTCAGACCTTCGCCTGTACGGAAAGCTTCTTCAACAGCAAAATACCCTCTCCCTCTCAACGCAGTATCGCGATGTAGATTTCTGGGATAAAGATGTACCGGAGGCGCAACGGACCAGTTTGAAGCGTACTGCGTATCAGTATAATTCTGTCGGACTTTCGGATTTATATACCCTTACATCGTACCCGCTGGTTAACACGGATCTCTTTCAGGATTCTACGGTGAAGTACTCGGTAAATGCATACCTTTACAAACGTAATTTTTCCTCTTGGGATGGGGATGAACCTGTATATAAAGGACAATTCCTCGATTTTTCAAAACAAACCGTAACTCAACACTGGACACAACTGAACCTTGTTGCAGATTTTTCTGTCATGAAACCAATGGTTCAATTTAGCTACACCCTTCCGCCCCTTGATGACGTGTTCTCCTCCTCTGCTTCTCTTGCCTGGGGGCCTTCCACCACCTCAGTGGGTTTTACCTTAAAGGAAATCGAATCACAGTGGGTGCAGCAACCTTTGTCTGTACAAGAGCAGCTTCAGTTTTCAAACGATGTATCGTTCACCGGCTCCTACCTGCATGATCTGGAAGAAGAACATCCCAGTTCCTTATCCCTTATAGCCAATCTCTGGTATTTCAGACTTCAGTACACGGCTCGGTATACAGAACCGTATCAGTACGAAGGGCTCTCCTCAGGCTGG
>JAGODW010000168.1 GCA_017998025.1 Spirochaetales bacterium | reverse complement strand
GGGTAGAGGAGTTTATCATGCGGATCAATCAACGGGCTTCCGATTTTTCTCCCGTTTCTTCAGAGGAACTGGAAGTATATAAAAAAATTCTAGAAGAATTGAAAAAACGAACTATAGAATTAGAAAGCAACTAGTCCATGAAATCTATCGGGACTGCAATATTAAAAAAGGCCGAACGGGCATATCGGAACCGAAAATTTTCCGAGACCATCCGGCTCCTGGAACCGCAGGTATTTACCTACCGACAGAATCCCCATTTTTATTATCTACTGGGAATGGCATGCCTTAAAACCGGCGATTATGGTGGAGCCTATTCGTACTTGAAACGAGCGGAACAGCTGGATCCCCACAACCTTAAAATCAAAGCAGCTGTGGCAGTGGTTCATCTAAAGCGGCATGAAACAGAGCATAGTATCCGGCTCTGGCTGGAAATACTGGACGAAGATCCAAAAAACTCTCTGGCCCGGAAAGGCCTGGATACGTTAAAAAAGAACGCTAATCCCGAATCTATTGAAGATCTCTTTGAAACGGGAAAAATCAACCGATTGCTACCGTCTACCGGTTTCTATCTACCGATCCCTCTTCGGATGGTGTTTCTCGGTATGCTGATCCTGATCATGGGGGTAGTGGCATACCAGGCAGGGAAAACCTATTTTCGTTCGGAGGAAACGCGTCCGGGAATTTCCGGGATTCTGTTAGATACAAATACTTCCCTGGTGGATCCCCAGGCTAAAGCCCGGTATATGCTTACTGAAAATGAAATTAAAGAGATCTTTCAACGAATTAAAGATTTGCTTCAAAATTATGAAGATACTATTGCTCGGAGAGAGATGAATCGATTGCTTTTATCCAATGCCGATAGAAATGTGAAGGAAAAAGTCCGTGCCTTGCTTCCCTATATGAAAGAACCAACCTTTCTTACCCTTGAAAAATCATTTACCTATCAAGAAGTAATGAAGGAACCCTTTCTGTACGAAGGATGCTACGTTCGATGGAAAGGAAGAGTTACGAATGTTCGGGTAACAGAAAAAGAAATCTCGTTTGATTTTCTGGTAGGGTATCACGATCAAAAGGTTCTGGAAGGAATCGTACCGGTTGTGTTAAGATTCTCCGCAAAAGTTGACCCCAATTTTTCTTATGAAGTTCTGGGAGAAATACTTATCCGAGAGCAGGGAATCCAGCTAAGAGGTATTTCAATCCATGAGTTAGGAGTTTGAATGCGGAGCGTAGTGCAGAGAGTCCGGGATTGTTCTGTCACCGTAGAGGGGATGAGGGTAGGATTTATCGAGCGAGGAATCCTGGTGTATCTGGGGATTGGAATTCGAGATACCGAACTGGATGCCTCCTATATGGCAGAAAAAATCGTGCATCTCCGACTGTATCCGGATGATAAGGGGAAAATGAATCTTTCCGTGCAGGATGTAGGAGGAAGAATTCTCGTAGTATCCCAGTTTACCCTCTATGGCGATACCCGAAAGGGAAGACGTCCTTCCTATGACGAGGCAGCTCCTCCAGACCGGGCGGAACCTCTCTATCAATATTTTCTATCCCGGCTTGCTACGTTCGGCATAGAACCAGAAACCGGCACATTTCAGGCAAAAATGGAAGTTTCCTATATTAACGAAGGACCTGTTACGCTACTGATTGATTCAGAAAAAATCTTCTAACCCTTAGTCCCTCTCTGTTCGTTGCCTTGACGACATTTCCTTCCCCGTCTATGATCAAATTTGCCCTTTTCGTGAATCAAACGGAGGGTTTTATCCGTAGTAAAGGGCAGAGAGGATCCAAATGGCAAAAAAAGAACCTGTTCTAACCAATCCCAACTGGGAAGAAAAACTAAAAGCTCTGGAAGTGGCGAAGCTCCAGATTGAAAAGCAGTTTGGAAAAGGATCCATCATGCAGTACGGCTCCGGGGTAGAATCGCTGGAGATTGATACCATCCCTTCCGGCTCTATTCTTCTTGATGAGGCGTTGGGGATCGGAGGGTACCCCAGGGGAAGAATTATAGAAATCTACGGGCCGGAATCTTCTGGAAAAACCACCCTTGCTCTTCATGCCATAGCAGAAGCGCAAAAACGAAAAGGGATCGCAGCCTTTATCGATGCAGAGCATGCCCTGGATCCCATCTATGCAAAAAATCTGGGAGTAAATATTGATGAACTCTGGGTATCCCAGCCTGATACAGGGGAACAGGCATTGGAAATTGCCGAATCCCTCGTACGATCCGGAGCCGTAGACATTATCGTGGTAGATTCTGTTGCCGCTCTAACTCCTCAGGCGGAAATTGAAGGGGATATGGGAGATTCTCACATGGGCTTGCAGGCTCGGTTGATGAGCCAGGCTCTGCGGAAACTCACGGGAACTATCTCCAAATCCGGTACCTGTCTTATCTTTATCAATCAGATCCGGATGAAGATCGGGGTAATGTTTGGAAATCCAGAAACGACAACAGGCGGGAATGCCCTGAAGTTCTATGCATCGGTACGCCTGGAAGTGCGTAAGATTGAAACCATTACCCGGAGCGATGAGGATGATGCCATTGGGAACAAAGTACGGGTGAAGGTAGTAAAGAATAAAGTCGCGCCCCCGTTCCGTAAGGTAGAACTGGAAATTATGTTTGGGAAGGGTATTTCAGCCAGTGCCAGCCTCCTGGATGCTGCCTTGAAATACAACCTGATCGAAAAAAGCGGAAGCTGGTACTCGTATGGTACGGAACGGATAGGTCAGGGAAGGGACAATGCGAAGACGTACATTGAATCGAATCCGGATTTTCAGGCAGAACTTGAGGAAAAACTTCGGGTAATTATGTTTCCCCAGCGGAACAATAGCACTCCGAAAAAAGAAACCGATCAGGTAGATTCTCCGGGTCCCGCCCTTAAACCGGAGGCTTCCCCAAAACCGAACAAGCCCCCCCGTTCTGAAGTCAAACCAGGAAGCGAAGGGGAACTCCTGTACTAAAACCGTCCTTCTCCAGTTGAAAAGATATTCGGGAAGCGGTATACTATCCGAATCGCATGGAAAATGACCCGGCAGTGAAGGCCCAACGGTTTCAAATCGGCGGATTTGAAGGTCCCTTGGATCTTCTGCTTTTCTTGATAAAAAAGAACGAGATTAATATATACGATATTCCCATTTCTCAAATCACCGAGCAATATCTGGAATACCTGCAGTATGTAGAACGGGTGGATCTTGAAAATATTACTGAATTTTATGTAATGGCCGCGACCCTTCTCTATGTAAAATCCCGGATGCTTCTTCCTGTGGAAGTGGATTTTAACGATGAGTTTGAGGATCCTCGAAAAGAACTGGTAGAGAAACTGATCGAGTATCAAAAGATAAAGAAGCTTTCTGAGCTTATCCATCAGCGAGGGACGGAAACAGAATGGCTTGTTGAACGGAAGGATAAACAACGAATCCTTCCGTTTTCGGAAGAGAATCTCTGGGAACGGATCGATGTATGGGATCTATTAAAAACATTCTCCACGATCGTCTCTTCCCTGACGTCTGAACATATCCTGGACCTCTACGAAGAGGTATCCATAAACGAAAAGGTAACACTCCTCTACGAGTTGATGGAAACCCGCAAGGAATTCCTCTTTACCGAACTTATTGTAAGACCTGATTCGGTGATGGATATCGTATGCGCTTTTCTGGCGGTGCTGGAAATGGTAAAAATGAAGAAAATCCGCATTTTTCAGAATCGAATGTTCGGAGACATTCGAATCGTTGCTGCGGAACAGGAGAGAGGGAGTGACGCTGGATAAGGAAACGGCTCTGATCGAGGCAGTCCTATTCCTCGAAGCAGAACCTATCGATGAACAGTCCCTCTGCCGTATATCCGGTTTATCGAAGGAAGTGGTTTCCCGGGTACTAATCAGTTTACGAGAAAAGTATACTTCGTCCGAACATGGAATAGAATTGATAGAATTAGGGGGAGGATTCCTTTTTTCCCCAAAACGAGAACTGTGGGATTTGTTAAAAGAACGGTATGGGAAAAAGCAGGAGGGGAAACTTAGCCGGGCAGCGCTGGAGACACTTTCCATTATAGCCTACTCACAACCGATTACCCGGGGAGAGATCGAAAGTATCCGTGGGGTTTCCTCGGATAATATGATACGGCTGCTCCTATCGAAAAACCTGATCCGCGAAGTAGGAAAGAAAGATGCCCCGGGAAAACCCGTACAGTACGGTACCACGAAAGAGTTTCTCAAACTCTTTCGACTAAAAAGCATTGCGGATCTTCCCAGGTTGGATGAAAACGAAAAGGAGAGATTCGAATTACATGGCTGAATTACATAGAAAGAAGGATCGAAAACAACGTCAAGTAGAACTATTTAATACGAGTAAAGATGGAAAACTCCGCTTACAGGTGTTTCTTTCCCGTTCGGGATTGGCTTCTCGAAGAAAATGCGAGGAGTACATTCGGGACGGATTGATTCGAGTAAATGGGACCGTGGTTCGGGAGATGGGGATAAAGGTGGGACCGGAGGATATAGTACAGTACCGGAATCGAAGGATCTATCCTGTAAAACAGTTTATATATATTGCTCTCCATAAACCTCCCCGGTATCTTAGTACCACGTACGATCCTGAAGGAAGGCCGATTGCCTTAGATTTAATACGTCCCTTCCTGAAATCGCGATTGTACCCGGTGGGCAGACTGGACTTTCTCTCTTCCGGGTTGATTTTTTTTACCAACGATGGCGAGTTTGCCCGGATCGTTTCTCATCCGAGTTCTGAAATCGAAAAAGAATACAT
>JAGODW010000167.1 GCA_017998025.1 Spirochaetales bacterium | reverse complement strand
CGCCTATTACGCGAATAGAAGTATTAGAAAAAGAAAATTCCCTGGAAGTATGTGTGGAAGATACAGGAAAAGGCATGACACCGGAGCAATTAAAGCGTGTACAGGACCCGTATGGAACGGATGGCGTCAAACATCCCGGTAGAAAAGTCGGGTTCGGATTGCCGTTTCTTATCCAGTGCGTGCAGGCGGTTCAAGGAGACTTCCAAATTCAGTCTAAACCAGGGAAAGGAACCCGGGTTTGGTTCCGTCTCCCTCTAAACCATGTTGATACACCCCCTATTGGTTCATTGGCAGAAACGTTCCGGCAGATCCTGGCATATCCCGGAAATCATGAGATCCAAATCTATCGAAAACGCGGTAAAAGATCATACAGCGTCTTTCGATCCCAGCTTATAGAAGCCCTGGGGGAACTCGATTCCGCCGGATCCCAGAATCTTCTGAAACAATATTTAGAATCACAGGAAGAATCCCTCTCTCTGGAATGAGGGAGTTCCTTAAGGTAAGGAGAGAAGTATGGCAAAAATGACCTTAGAAGAATTGAAAAAGCTCCGTGAAACAAAGAAGCGAGAGCTGGAAAAACGGGAAACGGCCGGCAAAGATATAGAAATAATTGTCGGTATGGCTACCTGCGGAATTGCGGCAGGAGCAAAAAATACTCTGAGCGCATTCTTGAATGAATTGGAAGCGCAGAATCTGTCCAACGTTCTGGTTCGACAGACAGGATGCATGGGGTACTGCTATGCAGAACCCACGGTAGAAATTCGGATGCCTGGAATGCCGAATATCATCTACGGTAAGGTCGACCCAGAGACCGCGGTAAAGATCGTGAGGAAACACATTCTTGGAAAAGCGTTGATCAACGATCATATTCTCGACAAACCCGCCGCGGACATCATAAAGAAGTAACGGAGGAAAACCATGGCTTTTAAAAATTACGTTCTTGTCTGTGGCGGTACAGGATGCGAATCTTCAAAATCGGAAGAAATCTATAAAAACTTAATTAGCGAATGCGAAAAAGCCGGCATTAAAGACGATGTACAGGTAGTTAAAACCGGTTGTTTTGGTTTCTGCGAGAAAGGCCCTATTGTAAAGGTTCTTCCCGATGAATCGTTCTACGTTGAGGTGAAACCTTCAGATGCGACGGAAATCGTAGCGGAGCATCTGTTAAAAGGAAGACCGGTAAAAAGACTCCTCTATCAGGGGGAAGAGACAAAGAAACATGCAAAAGTTGAAGATATTTCCTTCTATCAGAAACAGTTCCGTATCGTCCTCCGAAACTGTGGAGTAATTAATCCGGAAGATATCAATGAGTACATCGCACGGGACGGATACGCTGCACTGGAAAAAGTTCTATTTCAAATGACCCCTGAACAGGTACTTGAAGAACTGAAAATTTCAGGACTGAGGGGCCGAGGGGGTGCTGGATTCCCTACCTGGCTAAAATGGAACTTTTCCAAGCAGGTTAACGATTCCCCTAAATACATCATCTGTAATGCAGACGAAGGGGATCCGGGAGCCTATATGGACCGATCTACCCTGGAAGGGGATCCCCACAGTATCCTTGAAGCAATGACCATTGCCGGAAAAACGATTGGAGCTCATAAAGGATACATCTATATCCGGGCTGAGTATCCCCTGGCGATACACCGGCTGGAGGTGGCAATCAAGCAAGCGAGCGACTTAGGGTTACTGGGAAAGGATATTCTGGGAAGCGGGTTTGATTTCGATATTGAGATTCGCTTAGGTGCCGGAGCGTTTGTGTGCGGAGAAGAAACAGCCCTTCTTGCATCTATTGAAGGGGAACGAGGCATGCCAAAGCCCCGACCTCCGTTTCCTGCAGTAAAAGGATTATGGCAGAAGCCTACGGTAATCAACAACGTTGAAACCTGGGCAAACGTTCCGATCATCATCCTCAGGGGAGGCGCCTGGTTTGCCAATATTGGAACGGAAAAATCAAAAGGAACCAAGGTATTTGCCCTTACGGGAAAAATCCGAAACTCCGGACTGGTAGAAGTTCCTATGGGTACTACCCTCCGGGAAATTATCTTTGACATTGGAGGGGGCATTACGAACGACAAAAAATTCAAAGCCGTTCAAACCGGAGGCCCATCCGGAGGGGTTATTACTGCAGACTACCTCGATACTCCGATCGATTATGAGAACCTTCAGAAGTTGGGATCGATCATGGGTTCGGGAGGTATGATCGTAATGGATGAGGATGATTGTATGGTGGATATAGCCAAGTTCTACCTGGGATTCACCGTAGACGAATCCTGCGGGAAATGTGCCCCGTGCCGTGTTGGAGGAAGGCAACTTTTGAACTATGTGGATAAAATCTCAAAAGGGAAAGGCACCCGGCAGGACTTAGAAAAAATGCAGAGCATAGGCCAGGCGATGAAACGGGCAGCCCTCTGCGGGCTCGGGCAAACATCCCCCAATCCCATTCTTTCTACATTAAAATACTTTGAGCAGGAGTACCTGGCCCATATCGACAACAAGATCTGTCCTGCGGGCAAATGCAAGGACCTCATTACGTACACGATCCTTCCGGAGAAATGTATTGGCTGCGGATTATGTGCCCGCCGGTGCCCGGTGCACTGTATTACGGGGGAACGGCGTCAACCCCATGTGATCGATGGATCGGCCTGCATTAAGTGTGGCGAGTGTTACTCAGTCTGTAAGTTCGACGCAATTCTGCGTAAATAAGTAAGGAGAAACTTGTGAACGGAAAAACAGTTAGCATAAAAGTGAACGGTATGCCGTTCTTTGTCCATGAAGGAACTACTGTTCTGGAAGCGGCAAAATTAGTAAATGTAAAAATTCCCACCCTTTGTTATCATCCGGATCTTCCCGCCTGGGCTGCCTGTGGAATCTGTGTAGTAAAGATAGAAGGCTCACCAAAAATGTTTCGGGCTTGCTCAACCCCGGTAGAAGAGGGGATGAGTATTATCACTCATGACCCGGAAATCGTTGAAGTTCGGAGGACGGTGATCGAACTGATCCTCTCTACCCATCCGAACGATTGTTTACAGTGCCTCCGAAACCAGAACTGTGAGCTGCAACGCCTTGCGGCTGAATTCGGTATCCGGGAAATGCCCTTTGAGTATAATATTAATAAGCTTCCGGTGGATGATTCTACTACATCCCTTGTTTTAAACCCGGAAAAGTGCGTTAAATGCGGCCGATGTGTAAACGTGTGCCAGAATATGCAGAATGTTTGGGCTATCGAGTTTCTCGGTAGAGGGGATTCCACCCGTATTGCCCCTGCGGGGGATGTGCTTCTTGCGGAAAGCCCCTGTATAAAGTGCGGCCAATGTTCCGCTCACTGTCCCGTGGGAGCCATTTATGAAAAAGATGAAACACAAAAAGTATGGCAAGCACTTATGGATCCTACCAAGCACTGCGTGGTACAGATTGCTCCTGCTGTCCGGGTAGCTCTAGGCGAAGCCTTTGGACTGGAACCGGGCACCCTGGTAACTAACAAATCTTACGCAGCTCTCCGCAGGCTTGGATTCGATGGAATCTTTGATACAAACTTTGGAGCAGATCTAACAATTATGGAAGAAGGTTCTGAATTTGTGGAACGATTCGTCCATGGGAAAGGGGAACTCCCCCTTATCACTTCTTGCTGTCCCGCGTGGGTAGATTATCTGGAAAAATATTATTCGGATCTAATTCCTCTGTTTTCAACTGCAAAGTCGCCCCAGGCAATGGTAGGAGCCCTGAGCAAGACATACTATTCCGATAAAAGCGGAATCGACTGCAAAAACATCTTTATGGTGTCTGTTATGCCGTGTACGGCAAAAAAATATGAAATTGTGCGGAGTGAATCGATGTACTCTTCCGGGTGCCAGGATATTGATGTTTCCATCACAACCCGGGAACTATCCCGTATGATTAAATCTGCGGGGATCGACTTTTTGAGCCTTCCCGATGAAGATGCCGATGCCCCGCTGGGAATCTACACCGGAGCAGGAACGATCTTTGGTGCTACCGGCGGCGTTATGGAAGCAGCACTCCGAACAGCTTACCACCTGGTAACAGGTCAGGAACTGAGGAATGTAGACCTGGAAGACGTCCGGGGCATTGAAGGAATCAAAGAGGCACGCATTAAAATGGCAGGAAAAGAAGTTCGAGTTGCCGTGGCTCATCAGATGGGGAACATCGAAAAAGTCCTGGACCTGGTGAAGGAAGCAAAGGCAAAAGGGAAAGAACTTCCCTGGCATTTTATTGAAGTAATGGCCTGCAGAGGCGGCTGTGTGGGCGGTGGAGGACAGCCGTACGGGGCTACCGATGAGATTCGAAAAAAACGTATGGCCGGAATCTATAAGGATGATTCCACCCATAAGATCCGCTGTTCTCATCAGAATCCCGCCATTAAGCAAGTGTACGAAGAGTTCCTGGGCAAGCCCTTGAGCCATAAATCTCACGAACTCCTTCATACAAAGTACACACCCCGGCCGTTGTACACCCGATAGTAAGGCCGTTTCTTTGCCGAACGTATCTAATAAAAGGGCCGTCTAGCAAGGATTCTAGACGGCCTTTTCTATCACCTGGTAAGAGAATAAAAATCAATCCAGCTCTGCAACAACAGTTGCCGGAGCACTGTCTATCCCATCTACCAGAAGGGGGAATGCCAGTACACGGACTAGACGCTCAGCCTGTAGTTCTTCCAGATTCATATCTTCGATGATAAAAAGATGGCGATCATGGTGTTTCCCGAGAAGATACTGATGTGTATACACTCCATCCGGCATAAAAG
>JAGODW010000166.1 GCA_017998025.1 Spirochaetales bacterium | reverse complement strand
ATTAGAATCAGTCGCCGATCGAATCCTTGATTTATTTAAGATATAAAGGATGAAGTATCCGCTCACTACAAGCAGAGAGGGTATATCTCTAGGTTCGTATGGCTGAAGCGATCGTTCAGATTCCAGGGAAAGTCTATTTTGGAAGTGACCTCTTAAATCTAACCGGTAGCCTCGTTTCCGAGTTCGGGAATCGTGTGCTTTTCATCGGGGACTATCCCCTCCATGAAGGACGGCATATCGAAAAAGTTCTGGATGCCCTTCAAGGGAAAGGGCTTCAATGCATTTTAATTGACGACCTGGGTACCTATGGATCCACTCGAACTTTTTCGGATGTGGTAGAGTTTGCACAAACCTCCCGAATAGAGGTGGTATTAGCCATGGGAGGTATACGAACCCTGTTTGCAGGCCGAAATGTTGCCTCACGGTATAAACAAATTGCCCGTACCCCAGAAGGGCAGCGAGTTTCCTATATGGAAATACCTACTGTCTTTAGATATCCCTTCCTTTTACTTAACGCTTACCTGGAGTTCGATCCCGCCTTGCGTCGTCTTCAAGTGCTTCAAATTCCTGCAGACCTATTCAAAGGAGCTTTAATAGATCCCGGAACTATGGCCGGACTTTCCAGTAAGTATGCAGGGACCCTATTGATGGATACACTTCTCCATGCCCTGGAAGGGTACGTTTCACCCGAAATCAATTTTCTTTCGGAAACTGTATTTCAGGGTGCTTTGCAGCGAATGGGAGACGCGCTGGAAGAGGTCATGCGGGGAGAGAAAAACTTACGACATCGAGTAAAAGCAGCTCATGCAGGGGTTCTTATATCCATAGGTTATACTACCCTTCGTATGGGGCCCGGAATTGCCCTTTCCTATGCACTGAACAACCTGTTTGGTATTCCCAAGTCCTGGGCAGGGGCAGTTCTTCTTCCCCATTTCTCGGATGCCTATTCTGATACCCACCCTGAACTTCTATCACAGGCAGCTCAGCTATTGGGCGAGGATACGTTCGGAGTGAGTGCTGCTGAAGCAGCCGCTTCTGTTTCTGCCCGGATCCGAAGAGCGATGGCTCTACTGGGACTTCCTTCCCGGCTCCGAGACTTTGATCTAAAATTAAATAAACTTGTGGAGGCAGCGGAAGCGGCTGCAGCACTCGATGGAAGCCCATTCTTTCATATTCCTCTTTCCGTCGATTCTCTATACGATTTCTTAAAGCGGGCGTACTGATCCCTATGATCTCTCCGAGGAAATTTGCCTCTCTTCCTTCGGGAACCCGGCTCCGAAAAATGATCCGTATGCTGGAACAAAGCTCCAAAGCCCAGACGGATTCTCTCGCAGGGGTATTAGATTACCTGTCCCTGCTGAAAGACACGGATTTTCATGATCCTGATCTTTATTCTGAGTATAGCAAAGCCCTTATAGAACTCCATAAGGAATTTATACATCCTGCTTCTGGGGTTTCCATTCGGTGGCCTCTAAACCGAATACGACATCTCCTGTTACAGGAAATAGGGAAGGAACCTGCGGAATGGGATCTGCATATACCCGGTACAGACAGGTTAGACGCTTCCTCCCGCAGAATCTTTCCCTGCCGGGTCTACCTGGATGAAATTCGCTCCCCCTTCAACTTAGGGTCAATTTTTCGAACAGCTGATTGTTTCGGCGTAGAAAAGATATTTCTTACCCCGGGAACCGTCTCTCCCACCCACCCTCGTGCCCTCCGAAGCTCCATGGGATCCATAGATACCGTCCCCTGGGAAATTCAAAATCAAGCTCTCCTGGAAAATGAGGAAAATCTTTTTGCCCTTGAAACCGGAGGAACGGATATAGAATATTTTTCCTTTCCTCCGACTGGAATCTGCATAATCGGTTCCGAAGAACTGGGGATTCATCCAGATTTGTTAATACTGGCCAGACAAAAAAGAGGGATCGTTTCAATACCCTTGTTTGGTTCGAAGGGTTCTTTGAATGTATCGGTAGCGTTTGGGATCCTTATGCATCGATGGGTCCGGCAACTCGCTCCCCATTTAGAACCAATTCGTACGTAATTTCGGCAGTTTTTTTCAACATAGCAGCAACTCCGCAGTACTTCCCCAGAGACAACTTGATAGCTTTCTCTATTTTCCCTTTATCTAAAGAAGGACCCATTAACAAATACCGAATTCGGATAGCCTGGTACACTTTTGGATGCTCAGTAGTTAGATCCCCATCCACCTCTACCTCAAACCCCTGAAACGGCATCTGCATCTTCTGTAGAATCGAGACCACATCCATCCCCGTGCATCCTGCCAGCGCGGATAGTACAAGAGGCTTTGGTACAGGACCGTAACCTTTGCCTCCGAACTCAGCGTCTGCATCGATTCTAAAAGGAGTTCCCAGCAATTCTCCGTCGAAAGCCATTCCTTCTTTCCAGACAATTTTTGTTACAGCCATTATCGTAGCGCCCGTTCAATTTCTGGTAGATTGAATCCCACAATGACCTTGCCATTGATATCTATTACGGGAACTCCCATCTGCCCTGATTTTCGAACCATCTCTTCCGCTTTTTTCATATCCTGGGCAACATTATATTCTGTGAAGGGTATTCGTTTTTCCTGAAAATACGCTTTTGCTTTCTTGCAGTAGCTACACGAAGGAGTTGAATACAAAGTTATGGCCATATTTGCCCCCCTGTCATTTGAATTAACTATATATCATATATAATATATTCTAAAATAAATGTCAAGCATAGAAAAGAATAAAGATTTTTTAACAATCGTTCACAGGCAGATTATGCGCGGGATTCCCTCTCGAAGGCTTGCGCTAAACGTTCGAGTATCTTTTTAAATTGATCCTCCTGAGTGATCCGATACAGTCCCAGAATAGCAGGATCAATTTGATCGAAACTGACAAGACCCTCTTCATAGAGACAAAACGTATTGGCAATGTATACGGTATCGACCACTTCCTTATGCATTTTGGGAGCCCGCTTAGGTTCATGGTGGAAACGGATAGCGGAAATAAGAGCTTCAGGAAAGTTCCACTTTTCCGCAATAAGCCCTCCGATCTCTGCATGGTTTAAGCCACCCGTCATGGCCTCGAACAACTCACGGGGAATACCTTTTTCCTTGCAGAGGCGGGTAATTTTATTAAGCACATCCGGGTGTACGTTGGAGAATACAATTTTCCCCATATCATGGAGAATGCCCCCCACATACACATCATCGAGAATATCTTTTTTGCGGATAAAGTTTTTCGCAAGACTGTATGCGTAGAATCCTGTTCTATAGGAATGTTGCCAGAGAGCCTTCCCCTTTTCATCCTCTACCCCACCGAGCAATTTCTGTGTACCGTACGAGTAGAGAAGGTTTCGAAGCCCCCGGAGTCCTACCATCTTTACCGCTTCAACAATGTTGTCTACTTTTTTAGGCAGCATAAACGCTGCAGAGTTTACAAGCCGTAATAGATCCGCGGTTAATGCAGGGTCCATAGAAATTTGACGTGCGATTTCCTGTATCTCACTATCCGGATCCGATAACATCCGTTGCAGCTGAACAATATTTTCCGGAAACTTCGGAAGCTGTTCGATCTCTGCTACAATCTGGCGGCTTAAGATTTCCAGGCTTTCCAGTTTTACCTGATCCATGGGGATGGTAAGCCGGGCTACAGTTTCCCCATTTTCTACGTCTATATCGAACGAATCCTCGTCAAGATTCAGTTTCTTTAACATAAGGACAAGAATTACAATTCCCAGCCCTGCCCCTTCCGAATCGTCCAGCACCGTAGAAAGGGCTTCTTCCAGGGAAGAGAAGGCACGGGAACGGGCTATTCGATCGTACACACGGATCTGTTCTTTTTTTGTAATTTCTGCATTATTACAGACGAGTACATGCAGTGTATCTCCGTTCTTATGAAATACTATTTTGATATAGAGGCCTGCATCCTTCTGCTGCTGTAACCAGAAATCGATATTCTCCAACGTTTCGTTCTTGAATTGGGACATTCCTTGTATATAATCTTCGTCATCGTTTATATTTAGATTCTTCAATTTAAAATACACACGTTTTGTGTTGGCCTTCTTAGCATTTACCGCCAATTCTCGTAAACAGTAGGCGAGAGGTTCCTTCAAATTTTCCCGCCCCATCTCTTTTAAGAATACGCCCAGCACTTCTTCCAGATAGTTCTCCATGTCGTGAGGCAACGTGTATGTTTTAACGGCTAAAGGGACTGAATGACGGGCAGCATGAATTACTTTTTCTACATCAACATTTGTCGGCATAAGGTTCCTTGATTACAGTATAGTATTCTCTTTCGTAAAGTCAAGGATCCTCACAAAATCGAATTCTTAATTTCCTCCGAAATCCTTTACCAGCAGAGCCATTTCCCGTAATCGTTTCTCCACCATCCCATTCACCGTGTCGGATGGGAAGAGGCCCCTGGGCCCCGGCTTCCCTGCAGAAATTCCCGTAAGAATCTCTATTCCTTCTGCCACAGATGAAATAGCATAGATATGAAAAGCTCCTTCCTTAACCGCCTCCTGTACCTGCTTCGATAACATCAAGTTCGGAATATTCAACCGGGGAATAATCACTCCCTGTTCTCCTGTGAGGCCTGTCTTTTGGCAAATTTCATAAAATCCTTCAATTTTCTCTGATATTCCTCCTACCGGTTGAATATCTCCGATCTGGTTCATGGATCCTGTAACAGCCAGATCCTGACGCAACGGTATGTCGGCAATGGCAGAGAGGAGAGCATAAACTTCTGCCGAAGAGGCCGAATCTCCATCTACCTCAATGTACGATTGTTCAAAGCAGATAC
>JAGODW010000165.1 GCA_017998025.1 Spirochaetales bacterium | reverse complement strand
GGACCGGCTACTACCTTTCTAAAGCGCTGCCAGCAGTACATACAAAATCCGCCTCCGGAAAACTGGGACGGGGTGTTCAACCTGACAGCAAAGTAATAGACGTTTAGGGAACTCATCCTGCTCCGGCATCGATACCAAAGGTGATCCCTCGCCGGTCCAGAAGGGTTCCTTCCGCTTTATAGAAGGTTAACACGGCCAGGATATGGTTTACCACGGCCTGAGCTTCCTCCAGTGTAGCCGATAAGAGGTCCCGTTCAGCCGTAGCCACAAGGAAAGAGGTGGAGCGCCCGACCTGGTACTTCTCCAGCTCTGCTCGTAGTTTTTCTTCCTGAAGCCTCCGGGTTTCAGCGGTTGCTGTAATGGACGCCCGGGTTCGCTTTGCCTCGGTAAAGGCGGTTCGGATCTCTACCTCTACAACCCGCTCCATATTATTCAGGGCCTCTTCTACCTGGGCTCTACTTACAATAGCCCTCTGGGCACGGGCATCCGCTGCCCGATTCCCCAGAGGAATCGAGAGGGATATCCCTCCAGAAAGAGTTGGGTCTTCTGAAAAGAGACTCTTTCCCGCTTCGCTCATAGAATCCCTGTAAACAGTTGAGCCCAGGAAGATAAAAAAATCCAGTTTAGGAAGCAATCCGTTCTTTGTTCGGATCACTTCCAGATCTCCCTTGTCCCGGGAAAGACGGGCTGCCACGAGGTCAGGCCGTTTTTGCAAGCCTATTTCCACGCGGTCCTGCACATCCCCGGTTTCTTCTTCAAGAAGATGCGGCTCTTCCCGTAAATTTACCGGAAGATCCCGGAACTTGCCTCCCACAATGTACTGAAGCAACCGGAGCCGGGTCGTTTCTACCCTTCCCTCCGCAGAGATCAATACTTCTTTCCGCTGAGCTACTTCCACCTGAGCAGCAGCCAGCTCCAGCTCTGCAATTCGTCCCACCGCTATCTTTTTCCGGGTGTCCTCCAGTTGCTGTTCTGCCAGAGCAAGGGAGTTTCGGTAGATTTCTGCCTGCCTTAATGCCAGATAGTGATCCCAGTACGCCTTTTCCACATTGAAAACAAGAGTTTCGGCAAATGCACGGAGTTCCCACTGCGAGGCGAAGAGATCGAGTTGTGCAGATTGAACTTTTGCAAGGTTCGCCTTAGAGTCCACCCCCCCCTGCAGGAGAGATTGGGTAATTCCAAGGCTATAGGTTGCCGCATCGGAGTAGGGATTGCTAGTGGTTGTGGTACGTTTTTCCCCGGAAAACGATACGGACGGACGGGTTCCCGTTGGCAACGGCCAGGAAAGGGATAGGTTTCCGCTGCCCGTTTCATTATCCGTGATCGTTACTCCTCCGGAAAAAGCAGGATCAAAGGCCCCCTTCTCTTCCTGGATGTATGTTTCCTTCTGGGAGGGAACATACCGTTGTGCTTTTAGAGAAGGATTGTTTTCCAGCGCGAAAAGGATCGCGTCCTTCACTGAGATGTCCATCAAACCAGGCTCTGATAAAGATGCAGGAGAGGTTCCCTGATTCTCGCTCCAAACAGAGGGGATGAAACCGACGAAAAGGATTAGTACGGATCCAGAGAGGATCTGGAGGATTCGTGGATTCTTTCGTTGCACGGCTGTCATACCCGTTCCCTTTTGCTTCTCCGGTGCTCGATCAGGTAGTATATACTGGGGACTACTACCAGGGTAATCAAGGCAGAACTCAGCAAACCGCCGATTACCGTACGGGCTAAGGGGGCTTGCAATTCGCCCCCTTCTCCTATACCCAAGGCGAGAGGAATCAGGGCAAAGATCGTGGTAGAGGCTGTCATTAAAATAGGCCGGAGGCGATGCCTCCCCGCTTCTTCAATCGCTTCTCGCAAAGCGAACCCATCCCTGTACCTGAGCAGATTGATATGATCTACGAGAAGGATGGCGTTATTCACTACAATGCCCCCCAGCATTAACGCTCCGATTCCCGTTTGAATATTGAACGTTGTTCGTGTTAAGAAAAGCATCAAAAGAACTCCGATGGCTGCCAATGGGACGGAGAACATGATAATGAATGGATCTTTAAAAGATTCATAGAGACTTGCCATGACCATGTAGACTAAGAGAAGGGATAATGCCACGGAAAAAAGAAGTTCCCGAAAAGATTTCTGTTGTTCCTCATAATCGCCGATAAGCTGAATAGAAAAATCCCGGGGAATCGGGATATGTTGTACAGCAACTCGTATATCTTCCGCTACAGATCCCATGTCCCGGCCACTGATATTTACATTTACCGTAACGACCCGTTCCTGGTTTCTCCGTTCGATCCGCTGAGGCCCAGTCGTAGGCTCCACCTGGACCAAAGAACTTAAGGCTATAGGAACGCCTGCCTCGTTTGTGATTGTTAAATCCATGATCTCAGGAAGAGAGAGGTACTCACTGTTTGCCAGCTTCACCACAATATCGTATTCTCTTCCACCCCGTTTGAATGTCCCGGCAGTTGTTCCGGTAAAGGCTGTGCTAAGCGTGTTAGAAATAGCAGAAACCGTTACATTTAAATCCGCGGCCCGCTCCCGATCCACCACAAAGTGCTCCTCCGGCGATCCTGACTCACGGCTTAACACTACATCCGTTACCCCTTCTATCGGTTCAACAGCCTTTTGAATCTGTTTGGCAAGGGTATCGGCCGTTTCCAGGTCAAATCCCCGTACCTCAACAGAGAGCCTTTCCCCCGAAGAGCTTCCTAACCGCCGGAGAAACATCATCTGCCCGGTCCGTACCCGGATAGTTGCCCCCGGTATATCTACCAGCTTGTTTCGAAGATCCGCTGCAATTTCTTCATCGGAACGTGTCCTCTCGCTTCGAGGCTTGAGGTTTATGTTTACCTGCGCACTCCGGCTGGAAGATCCTCCCCCCACACTCGTTAAAAAGTTCTCCGCGTCTGGAACTTCCCGCATAACCACCGGTTCGATATACTGTCTTACCAGCGCATCCGTAACCTCTAACCGCGTACCGATTTCCAGCTCAGCACTAACCCGCACCTGTCCCTGATCAGAGACAGGCATCAGCTCTGAACCAATGTACGGAACTAACAAAAAACAAGCACCGAGAACAAGCGCTGCCGCTCCCAACACGATGAAAGGATGGGACAGAGCATTGCCCAGGATCTTTAAGTACCCCTTCTCCAGGATTTCGAGGGATTTTCCCATCCAGGCAAGGATTTTTCGGATCGAGCCTCGTTTCTTTCCGTTTTCATCAATAGGTGCAGGATGTAACATCCGTGCAGCCAGCATGGGAACAAGGGTCAAAGCAGAAACCATGGAACAGAGAAGGGCGAACGAAACCACGAGGGCAAGTTCTTTATACATCACGCCAGAGACTCCCTCGATGAAAATGAGGGGGAGGAAAACCACAAGAGTGGTGAGGGTACTGGCAATGATGGCGGCAGTTACCTCTCCACTGCCATTTACCGCAGCATCCAGGGGAGGATCTCCACTCTCTCTAAGCCGGTAAATATTTTCCAGCACAACGATAGAGTTATCCACCAGCATGCCCACACCCAGGGCCAACCCTCCTAAACTCATCATATTCAGGGTAAATCCACTGAAGTATATGAGGGCAAACGTAGCAATGATCGATATCGGAATTGTAATAGCGATGATCAGACTGGAACCGAGATTCCGCAAAAAAAAGAGAAGTACCAGCAGAGCAATGAGTCCACCATAGATTGCGGATGTTCCTACGTTCCCGATGGCATCCTGAATGTACCGGGAGCTATCCATCAGTACCACTACCCGAATCTGTGGGAAATCCTGATTAATTTGTTTAATTTCTTCCCGAAGTCCCTTTGCAACTTCTACAGTATTTTTCCCCGATTGTTTGCTTACAGCCAATCGGATCCCTTCTCTTCCATCTATCCGTGAAATCCGCGTTTGTCGTATGGGAACCTCATCCACACGGGCAATCTGGCCTACCCGGATCGATCCAGTACTCCGGGCAGCCACTACAATGTTGCGGATGTCCTCTATCGAACGGTAGTTTCCCACGGTTCGAAGTGGTATCTGGTAGGTATTTCTATAGAGAGTCCCGATCGGCGCTTCTTCATTTCCCGTTTTAACCCGGCTCACTACTTGATCCAGAGGGATTTCCAGGGCTTTCAGCCTCTCCGGGGACACCTGTACCTCTATCTGCGTTTCAACTCCCCCCCAGATTTCCACTGAGGCAACTCCCGGAACCCGTTCAAGCCGATAGGACACCTGATCCTCGATCAATTCCCTCAGGTAAATGGGATCGATATCTCCGTATACTCCGAGGGAAAGGATAGGAGCAGCAGAGTCATCGATCTTGAAAATCTGTGGACGGTCCACATCTTCGGGAAGACGATTTAAAATCCGATCCAGCCGATCCCGAACATCGGCTGTTACTGCATCCAGATCGGTACCCCAGGCAAAGGATAAGCGTACTCTGCTTTGCCCTTCTGAGGAAGTAGAAAATATTTCTTCTACCCCCGGCAAAGCACTTAATGCTTGCTCGATAGGCCGGGTAATAAGCTGTTCCACAATCTCCGGACTTGTGTTCCCGTAGGAAGTACTCACAGTGAGGGTTGGATAGGAGATATCAGGCATAAGATCCACCGGTAACCGGAGTAACGCAGAGAATCCCAAAAGAGACACGATGAAAGTCACCATCAGGGTAAGCACCGGGCGGTGTACGGTAAACCGGGATATATTCATTACCGCTCCCCTGCTCCTTTCTCCAGATTAGAGGAAGTTCCTGAAACCACGGTTACAAAGCTCCCGTCCTGGAGCAGATGCTGGCCGGTGATTACAATAGATCCGGAAAGGGCGGGGGAAACGATCTCTACCCGTCCCTCCTGGCCAATTC